>CAMDHK010000061.1 GCA_945897965.1 Candidatus Kuenenia stuttgartensis
ATGTTTCTAATCCCAGACTTATTGTTTTCAAACCAGAAGCAGGGTCCAAAGCCTCAAGGGCTGCAATCATCGTAGTTCCAGGTGGTGGTTTTGGAATTCTCGCAGATGAACACGAAGGCTCTGATGCTTGCAAATGGCTCGCAAAAAACGGCATCACCGCTTTTCAACTCGTTCATCGAACACCTACAAACAAACATACAGAGCCTCACGCAGGCCCTGTGCAAGATTTGCAAAAAGCCATAATCGAAGTCCGAAACAATGCTACAGATCTCAACATTGATACAGATAAAATCGGCGTGCTTGGTTTCTCTGCAGGCGGTCAGGTTACGCTTATTGCAGCTACCAACAAACCTAACTTCCCCATCGTTGAGGATAAGGCCAACCATAAACCTGATTTTCTACTGCTGCTTTACCCCTACAAGATTTATGATCCTATCACTAAAAAATTGAGATCCGATATCAAAGTTGAAAACGGGCTGCCCACTTCCTTCATTGCTCAGGCCAGCGATGACACAGGCTCTCTTCCCCAGGGCAGTACCCTGCTCTTCCTAGAACTCATTAACAAAAAAATCCCCGCAGAGTTACATATTTACGAGCGAGGCGGGCACGGCTTTGGCATGAACTTGCGACCAGGAACCACTGGACCAGGCGATTGGCAAAAACGAGCATTCGACTGGCTTTCACAGCATAAACTTCTACTTCAACCCTAATGCCAGTATAAAAGATTTATCTCTGGCTTTGTTTTCCGCCTTGATTCCTTAAAATAGTTTTGTTGGGTTTAGTTATCTGATTAGTCTATCAGTACACTACAAGGTATTTCCCAGCAATTTTTACTTGTATTTTGCGCAATTGCTCTACCTTGATTGTTAGGTTGATGCTTGCAGGAAAGATCTTTTTATGAACGACGAGATCGTTGGCATCGATCTTGGCACCACCTTCAGCCTCGCTGCTTTTGTCCGTAATGGCAAAGCACAGGTTGTTAAGGATACTTCTGGTAATTCCCTCATCCCCAGCATCATAAGCATCCATGCAGATGGCAGCGTATTTGTTGGCACAGAAGCTCAACGCCATTGCCTTACTGACCCCGAACACACTATTTTTAGCATCAAGCGTTTAATTGGAAGAACCCTTAAAGATCTTGAAAAAGACCTCCCTTTTATACCCTATCAAATCCAAGAAAAAACTCGGGATGATGGGAGAACAGTTCTTACCGTTAAAATTGGTGACAAAGATTTTACGCCAGAGGAAGTATCTGCAATTATTTTGGGAGAAGTCAGGCGACTCGCTGGCAACCCCACTAAAGCTGTTATCACCGTTCCGGCATATTTTGATGATACCCAAAGACAAGCTACACGAGATGCAGGGAAAATTGCTGGCCTTGATGTTCTTCGCATTATCAATGAACCTACCGCTGCTGCTCTCGCTTACGGCCTTGATCGTAAACGCAATGGTACCATTGTGGTGTACGATCTAGGCGGTGGTACTTTTGATTGCTCCGTTCTTTCCATCGCTGATGGTGTTTTCAAAGTTCTAAGCACCAATGGTGACACCCACCTTGGTGGAGATGATTTTGATCACGCAATCATACGGCATGTTTTAGATGATAAACTTAATTTCAAAACAAAACTGGATGCACGGACCATTGCAGCACTTAAATTAGAAGCTGAAAAAACAAAACGAAACCTAAGCAGCAATGACCAAGCAGCTTTCAATCTAGATTCGCTTCCAGCCCTTGGCACAACTCCTCTGGAAATCACAAAAGAAAATTTTGAAGTTAAAATCACTCCTCTGATAGAGCGCACTCTAGCTTGTTGTAAAAAAGCTCTTAAAGATGCAAGTATTAAAACCACATCTGTAGATGAGATCGTTCTTGTAGGGGGATCTTCCAGAGTTCCCTTAGTTCAGAAAATGGTTCAAGACTTCTTTGGCAAAAAACCATTAACCTCGATCAACCCTGATGAAGCAGTAGCCATCGGCGCTGCAGTTCAAGGCGAAATACTATCAGGCAAACGCAAGAATCTATTACTATTAGATGTCATTCCACTTTCCCTTGGTATTGAAACTTTAGGCGGGGCAATCAGCAAACTAATCCACCGCAACACCACCATCCCTGCAATTGCAACCGAACGATTCTCCACTGGAGTAGACAATCAAACAGGGATTGTTTTCAACATCTATCAAGGCGAAAGAGAACTAGCCAAAGATTGCAAAAACCTTGGCAAATTCACCCTTTCCGGCTTCCCACCCATGCCTGCCCAAATGCCACAGGTTGATGTCTCTTTTATTATTGACGCCAACGGAATCCTCACTGTCAGCGCAAAGGAAATCCGAAGCGGCGTGGAAGCAAGTGTGAAAGTTCAGCCTGCAAGCGGCCTTAGTAAAGAGGAAATCGAAAACATCGTTCTCGATAGTATTGAACACGCAAGCGAAGATTTTAAACAAAGAATGCTAATCGAATTAAGAACCAAAGCAGGCATTGATCTTAATCACGCACGAAGAATTCTTTCAAACTCCATGCTTCCTCTTTCTGAAAACGACAAATTGAATATCAACAAGGCAATTGCAACCGTAGAAGCCTCACTGCTTCAGCAGGAACCTGGAATAATCAAAACTGTCCTTGATGAATTTCAAACGGTTTTAACGCCCTACGCATCAATGGCTATGGACGCTGCAGCGAAAATGTATCTTTCAAATCAAAACCCTGAACAACTAAATGATTTAGGAAAATAGACAATGAACTGGAACGATTTTCGGGATATTGGCGAACTGCTTTTAGCAAAGCATGGCAAACTTAATCCCCTTTCAGTGCGTTTTACTGATCTTCATAAATGGGTACTTGAACTTGAAAACTTCGAAGGAAAACCTGAAGCTTCAAACGAAAAAACCCTCGAAGCAATACAGATGGCATGGTATGACGAGTGGCAAGATGAGCACGGCGACGATTAGGTTTGCCCTTGTTTTTCAATCAATTCAAGTGCAACTTGTGCTGCAAGCGTGGCATTAGCGAGCAGTAATTTTTCATTTGCAACAACCGTTGCCCCTTTGGTAAATTCTGCAACTGCTCGAAGAAGATAAGGGGTACTTGCTTGCCCTATGATTTTATCTTCAATGGATTTATAAATTGCATGATTTAAAGCATCTGACCATACCTCTGGCGATAGAGCAAAACCACTTTCTAGAGGAAGACACAACAATATTGCAGAGTTTGAATACTTCCAGTGTTCAACAGCGATAGCAGCAAGTTCTTTTACATTTTGAATGCAAGGAATTTTAAAGCCACTAAATCTGACGAAAAATGCAGGAAATTCATCAGTTTGAAAACCAAATACTGGAACTGCTAAAGATTCTAGAACCTCGAGTGTTGCACCAAGATTTAGAATATTTTTTGCCCCAGCACACACAACAATAACTTGGTTTCGGGAAAGTTCCAGCAAATCTGATGATACATCCAACGGCTTATCGTTCGCACAATGATGAACACCGCCTATGCCTCCTGTTGCAAAAACACGGATTCCAGCTTTGGCAGCAATTTTCAAACTGCCTGAAACAGTTAGAGCTGCTGTTTTTTTTTGAGCAACAGCTATACCTATTTCCCTTGATCCGGCTTTAAGAATTCCGCTTTCTGTAGCTAATCTTTTTATTTCTTCGACAGTACAACCAACCGTGATAACACCATCAATTATTGCTAAGGTTGAGGGGTGGACATTTTCTTTGCGAATACAATCTTCCATTGCATGGGCGATTTCAAGATTTTTGGGGTACGCCAACCCTTGGCTGATTACTGAACTTTCCAGTGCAACCACTGCTTTTTTAGAATCCAAAGCGTTTTTAGCGCTCGTGGCGACTTTCATGCGGATCTTCCTTTTTGATCATGCCTAGATAACTTAGATAACGATCGGGGCTAATAACTCTACGAAAAACCTGCCTTTTAATCGCACAACCTGTTTCATGCGTATGGGTGCAGTCCGCAAATTCGCAGTAGGGCAACATTGGGCGAAATTCTCTAAAAAAGTTCTCAACTTCTGAGGGCATTTGATTCGACAACTCAAAAGATCGAATGCCAGGAGTATCCACAACCCACCCCTTGCACTCCAATGGAATTAATTTTGCAGAAGTGGTGGTGTGCTTGCCCTTTTGATTAACTTCACTTACCACATTAACCCTTAACCCAAGATTTGGCTGTACCGCATTTAACAACGAAGATTTACCAACACCGCTTTGTCCACATACTACTGATTGCTTATTCGACAACACATGCCTTACATCATCAATCCCTACGCCTGTTCGTGTGCTCGTGAATAACACCTTGTAGCCAAGTTGCGAATATAAACCAACCAAGTATTGGTATTGATCTTCGCTAATCAGATCAACCTTATTGAAACAAAGTATCGGTTCGAGATTTCCTTCCAATGCGCCTGCAATATATCGATCCACCAAATGAACTTTCAATTCCGGTTGAGAAAGCGATATCACAAACATCACTTGATCAACATTTGCAACAATGACATGCTCTTTATGTTTAGACTTCCTAGTCAATATCCCTTTTCTGGGTTCAACGGTCTGAACTACACCTACTGGCAGAACCGCACTGTCCGGCACTGGATCTAACTTTGGCACAAGTTCTTGAGCTAAAGGAATCTGTTCTGGAATTATCCAGACTTTATCGCCCGTTGTTACGGCACTTCGCTCATCCGTCGCAAGTGTTTTAAGCAATCGTCTTACGGTGCATCGATAAATTGCACCATTTCCTACCTGAACCAAAACAGTTAAACCAGTGATTTGAATCACCCGGCCAGGCATGGCATTAATTAAATCTGCAGCGGGCCTAACTTCACCATCTTGGCTGCTAGGATCATCATTGGTAATGATAGTGCGCTTACGGGAAATATCGCCCTTGGCCCGAACTTGTTGGGTTCCAGATAAGTCATCAATTTTTTCAGAAGCGGTTTTAAAATCGCGGGTAAAATCATTCTCACGAGGGGCTTTACCCCTGTTCTTAATGAAATCAACCCTGATTTTTTTCTTCTTACTCATGCCCTTTACTTTCTATCTAATGAAGACTTTCAAATTATACAACATTCGGGGTTGTTAGAACTTTAGATTTAGCCAGTGCTTTTCAACTTTTGATGAATAACTAAGCATCTAGCATAAAAAACAGGCAGCCATACCACCCCATTCCCGCAATACATCCTAAAACAGTTGAAATAACTGCAAATATCAACATCTAAAATATTTTTAAAATTGGCACAAAGATTGCATAGACAATAATGTTCAAGTTCTGTTCACATGGAAGGAATAGAAATTGTTAATGTCTCATGAAAATTTAGGTTACCTAGAGGAACCTTACTTCATAAAGGAAAATCCGATGAACGAAAACGAAATTGTAGAAATATCCTTACTATTATCCAAAGCCCACCTTCGCCTATTGGAAGATCTCGCAGATTCTAAACGTTGCTCACTAGGAGAGGCTGTTCGGTTATTACTAAAGCAATCTAGCATGTTAAAATAATTATCCGGACACCTTAGTAAGATTACTTTTAGAAGTATCTGCAATTTCTTGATGCAGTGAAACACCATGAGAATCCATGGTAACAACTACTGGAAAATCTGTAACGTTCATTTCCCATACCGCTTCAGGGCTACCAAACTTTTCTTTTAAATAAACATTAGGCACATTGCTTACACAAGCAGCATAGATTTGAGCAGCACCGCCTATTGCATGCAAATAAACACAACCAAATTCCTTGCATGCATGCAATGTTTTAAGACCCATTCCACCTTTACCAATAACAGCTTTAATACCATATTTCTTTATCACCTCGGCCTGGTAGGGCTCCTCTCGAATCGAAGTAGTAGGGCCCGCAGCAACAACTTTATAAACTTCATCTTTCTCAAGAATTACTGGCCCACAATGGTAAATCACTGCATCTTTAAGGATGGGAAGGTCGCCTCCTTTAAACAAATATTTATGAACCTCATCCCTACCTGTGAATATTTTTCCTGATAGCAAAACAATATCACCAGCTTTAAGAGTTCGAATTTTTTCTTCGGAAATCGGAGTGGTCAACCGAACAACATTAGTAGACTTCGAACCTAATTTGCCTAAATCAATTGCAGTAAACGATTCCCCTTCTTTTTGAAGCTCAAAGTTTTCATTTGCTTCCTGATAAAGCCATCCATGAACCTTTCCAGAAAGATCGAGAGTAACTCCTCGCCTTCGATAAGCCCAACACATATAAGCAACAGAAACAAAGAAAGAAGCAGGCAACCGGTTCAAGGTCCCAACCTTACATGCACCCAGCGTAAGCTTTCCCCCAAAACCCATAGGTCCAATACCCAGTTTATTTGCATCCTCCAAGACCTGATTTTCAAGATGCGAAAGCTGAAGATCGGGATTTACATCATCAACAGTCCGAAGTAATTGCTGCTTAGCAAATTCGTAGCCACTAGCACGGTCACCGCCGATACAAACACCTAAAAATCCAGGGCCACAACCTTTTCCCTGCGCCTGCCAAACAGCATCTAAAATTACACTTTTAGCTCCAGCGAGATCACGATCACAGCGTACACCATTGATCGAAGCAGGAAGGGAATACTGGGCGCTCATGTTTTCACAACCGCCACCCTTTAGTATTAATTTTATTTCGATGTGAGCGCTATCATGCTGATGCCAATGAAAAACCGGAGAGCCCGGGCCGATATTATCACCACTATTTTTCCCGGTCACACTATCAACAGAATTCTGCCTGAGATAGCCTAACTCTGTCGCTTTTGAAACAGCAGAAATACACGCTTTTTCTATATCAATTTGATTGGTGGACACCGGAGTAGAAACGTAAAAAGTGATGGTACCAGTATCTTGGCAGATCGGTGCACTTTTCTCTTTGGCCATCAGAATATTCTTGTAAACAAGTTCAAGCGCAAGATCCGCATTTGAACCCTTTTGTTCTAAAACACGGTTCAGATCGATCACTTCTCTTACATCTTTGGGTAGGCTGGTAGATGTGCGACGAACAAGTTCAAGTATATTTTTAAATAGCAGTTCATTCATAACAATACATCCATTTTAAATGAAATTAATCAGACAGCATTTCCCTTTAGTGCCCTTAAACAATCAAGCAAGGTTTCATCAAGTTTATATTTACTCGACCAACCTGTATATTGATTTATCTTACCCAATGAAGGAACCCTGTTAAGAATTTCTTCAAAACCTGATGGCATTACATCCTCATAGGGAATCATTTTTATTTCTAACAAAGGATCAACAAGCGATCGGATTTTATCTGCAAGATTACGAATCGAAATTTCTTCGGCATTGCCTATGTTGTATACCTGCCCATTACATGAGTCATTATTCATAAGAGATAACATGGCATCAACAGCATCTTCAACATGACAAAAAGATCGGGTTTGCGTTCCATCACCAAAAACAGTGAGTGGAATGCCTTTGATTGCTTGAGATAAAAGATTAGGTATTACTGCGCCATAGACTTGATTTTGCCTAGGGCCCACTACATTAAAGAATCTGCCTACAACGAGTGGAATATTCTTATCACGATACAAAGAAAGCAGCAAGTATTCTGCAAGCAATTTACTGCAGGCATAAGCCCACCTCGCTTTACCTGGTTCACCCAACACCAAGGGAAGGCCTTCGGTAAGTGGTGAAACATTTGTTTTTCCATAAACCTCACTGGTACTCGCATAAAATATTTTCTGATGAGAAGAGGCAGTAGCACAAATATCACGAATTTGATCAACTTGCGTATTGGCAGTGCCGATGGGATTTTCAATAACCCGGCGAACCCCAAGGGTAGCAGCAAGAAGATAAATTTGATCAGCATCTGTAATAAGGCTTCTAAATAAAGATGAATCAGAAACAGAACCCTGAACATATTTAAAAGAAGAAGAGTTAAGATTAAAAAGATTATTAGAGTTATTCCAAGGAGCGTGATCAAGTGCAACAACATGGTGATTATCGCAAAGCAGCCGAGAAATCAAATGACTCCCGATAAAACCAGCACCACCAGTGACAAGACATTTAGCCATGATTCACTTAAATATCAATCTTGCAAACGAAATAATTTACGCAGAGCATCTATAAGAGAATGATTAGAGGCGTTACCTTTTTGCATTTCTTCTGCTAGGGCGCTAATGGGCCCATGAAGAAACTGATTTTGCAAAAGGCGAAAAGCCCCTTCAATGTAATCTTTATCTTCCTTGGATAGTTTTCCATTTAATTTGGAAAGCAAGTTTGCAACAACATTCTTGCGTTTGGTTTCAAACTCCTGATTAAGTCTGGCAATCACCGGACCATTGCGCCTGCGCTCCCAATCGGCCATGAATCTGGAAGATTCCTGTTCAACAATAACTTCTGCCTGAGGAACATGCTTCAATCGTTCCTTGAGAGTTGATTCGCGTATTTTCTGAAGATCATCAATATTAAAAAGGCAAGTTTGATCGCCATCATGAATCGTAGGATCAAAATCTCTGGGAACAGCAATATCTAAAATAACCAAGGATCTACCATTGCGTTTGTGCGAGACCGAGGAAAAAAATTCCTTGGTAACGATCAGCTCCTGAGAACCTGTGGAACTAATAATAATGTCTGCGTGAACAAGAACATCAGAAAGGAGTTCCCATGGATATACTTCGCCATTGCAACTTTTAGCTAAGACAGCGCTTTTTTCAGGGCTTCGATTGGCAACAATTATTTTCTTTGGATTAAGTTCCTGAAGGTTTTTGAGAGTAAGTTCTCCCATTTTTCCTGCACCTAGAATTGCAACAACCTTATCGCCAAAATGATCAAAAACCTGTTTCACATAACCAATAGCAACACTAGAAACAGAAATATTGCCTCTAGAAATCATGGTTTCGGTGCGAACCCTTTTGGCAACTCTTCGGGCTTGACGAAATAGCGAGTAAAGTAATGGCCCAGCGGTGGACGCAGCGGAAGCGGTTTCAAGCGCACTTTTAACCTGCCCAGCAATCTGCCCTTCGCCAACAATCATACTATCCAAACTTCCAGAGACCCTGAAAAGATGTTTAATTGCATCGATTGCGCCAAGAAAGAAAAAGTGTTTTTCAACAATTTCAAGGGGAACTACAAAGAACTCAGAAAGAAACTTTCCGACGATCTCTTTGCCCTGAACTTCAAGGCTATCAATGCCAGCGATATAAATTTCAACCCTATTACAAGTCGCAAGAATAATAACTTCGACATTTGAGTTTGCGCTAAACCAATCAAGTGCAGCTTTGAGCCGATTACTATCAAACGCAAATTTTTCACGAATTTCGATTGGTGTGTTACGAAAATTGCAGCAAGTTACCAGAAGATTCATTTCCCCACCTCTTGCGGAAGATCGTGAGGGAGAATCAGGCAAAGAATTAGCAGGGCAAAAACAGTGATAGTAAGGCCTGCAAGTTGTTTGCCTCGCAAATGAAATCCATAGCGGGCGTAAATCAAAACGAGAAACGCAAGCCATAATATGGATGAACCGATAATCTTCGGATCTGACCATCCAGTAAGTTTTTCAACATTCTTCAGCATTAAATATAAACCTACCAGCAAACCCATAGACAAAAGAGGGAATGACAAAGCTATGCAAAACCGAATTAAAGTCTCAAGTTTTTCCAAACTAAGCATTGCTAAACCTTTTCCTGGTGCAAGCTTTAGTTTCAATTGATTGGAATGCAAAAGGTACATGAAGCTAGCAAGAGACCCAAGGCAGATCACAACAGTTGCGGTAAGCAAAAAAGCAACATGCAACAACCCAAGCGTTTTGATATTGGAAACCAGTCCACCAATTCGATTACCCGCAGCATCCATGGCAGGAGGAAAAAAGGCAGCCAATGTCACAAGCAAAATAATAAGAGGAAGGACAAAAACCCCCCACGCAATTTTCCGATAATGAATGATGCCATACAAATAGAAAGTAGAAAGAATCCAACTGGACAAAAGAAACCATCCAAATTGTTGCGCAAGCGGGGGTTGCCACCATGCAAGATACCATGATTGTGCAAACAACCCAGCAAGAGCGAAAGTGATTTCTAGAATGTTAAGAAGGCGAATAGGCCTATACTGGTACAAGATGTTAAGTACCAGAGCGACAGAATAACTAGCACCAAAACAAAAAAGGCTAATCTTATCCAAAGGAGGCCCTTTAAAACTGGAGCCATTAAAAACAGCAAGATAAACGATGAAAGTTATTATACTTGAAAAGTTGAAAATGAACCAAAATAGTGAAAATAATGAGCGACAAATTGAGAACTTTAATCATTCAACCCGGATGGCGTAAAAAGCAGAATCACGATCAACCAGTTTAGAAGACCCAGCAATAGCCTTAGCATCGGAAGTAAAAAGAAAACCTTGAAAATTCTGCTCAATCCGGGGGAATTTAATAATGAATTGAATCGCATGAGCTGGAGCACCCGCCTTACCACGCACCTCATACTTCTGCCCATCTTTATCAGAATAAAAAGAACCAAGCACCTCGCCAAGTTCGTCCACCTTAAGAATCAATTTCCCAGTCCTTCTACCATCATCATTTAGCTGGTAGGTACCGTTGAAATATTTCATATCGAAAGTAGGCCCAACGGTAACTGCGTTATCTTTTTTCATTGGTTTAGCATCGGGGTGAGGCTTAATTACAAGAAAAAGCTTAGCTTTACCAAGGGGTGAGATTTTGGGAGAACCTTTATCAGATTCAAAAAGAATATCGCCAACCAACTCAGAAGGAACAACCTGACCAAGATCAAAACTAAATCTGAACTTAGAGAAAAGTGCTACATTTTTGGAAGAAGCAAGAACAGTGCGTTCTTCACCTTCGCGATAGGTGGTGAATCGTTCGAGAAGCACCATAGGAGTAGCATTGTTAGCATCAATTTTTTGTCTAGCAAATTGAACAAGCGAACGGGAATAACGGCCTTCATTAGTTTTAACGATGACAAAACCTGCTTGAATGCCCGGAAGAACTGAATCAATATCAGCAATATCTTTAAGGGATATCGCATCAACTTCCTTACAGAACCCCTCTTCAACCATTTTTTGCAAAACCTGATTGGTATACTCATCAAACAGATCAGCACGCACCAATACCGGTTTCACAAGAAACAATAATACGATCAATAAAAGTCGCTTGAGGAACATATTGCACCCATAAAGATAAAGGCGGAAGTATCACAAAGGATTATCTTACCAGACCAATATCAAAAAGGTCACTGATAAGTCGCCAAAGCCATTGGGCACAAGTTTCGGGCTGCAAGTAGATTTTAGCTTGCGCCATACAACCTGGGAAAATAGTGGAATCAGCATCTAGAACATCGATGTAAACAAGAAACTGCTGCGCCTGAGGCACTAATTGGTTTGGAACCTCTGTAGCCTTTACGGGAATAGGTCCACCTGCTTTATTGGATAGAGCCATGGGAATTTCCTTGGCTTCAGATGATGGCAGGCTTTCTTGCCTAATTTTACCTTTCCAAACCTTAGAATCACGGCCTTGAACCCGGATATAGATATCAGGTTCCCAAGTAGCTATATTTTTATCCGACTTATTTTTTAATTGTTCCGCATAACGAAGGTTCATCCTCAATTGATTAAAATCGGAGGGAACCAAGGGAAAGCAAATACTGAGTACCTTAGGTTCATAAATAGAAACAAGCGGCGCATTAGGATCATCCAAAAACAGTTTCCCGATATCTTCAGGTTTTGGGGCATGCCCGATAATCCCATTACGACTTGCGACAATCGCAAGCTTATCTTTTTTCAATTTAACAAGGGTATCGGATTCAATCCTTGCCATATCCCCTGTTCGAACCGATTTATTTATCTCCATTTCGATGCGATCGCGTTCAGCACGGTCGTTAGTGCGATCCTTCAAGACCAAAAGAACACGATGATATTTATCGCTAGCTTCAAGCTCAGTTTTTGCAGAAGAAAGTTTAGATTCAAGTTCATGATTACTGAAGATGGCAAGTTCATCGCCTTTAAAAACCTCTTGCCCAGCCCGCACCTTAATATCATGGAGAAAACCAGGAACTGTTACAAAAAGTTTATCCGTCGTTTCAGGCCTAGGCACTACAAGGCCATAACCGCGCAGTCTATTAACGGGTAGGGGAACGGTGAAAAACACCAAAAGTAAAACCGCTGCAATAAAAGCAGTTACAGTCGTTCTGGCACGATTCATGTCTGGCAACCTCCCCCTGCGAAATAAGTTTTTCCCAAACCGATACAAAGGCCAACCCACCATCGACCCAATTGAGGCCAAGGTCAAAGTGGCGCTGATAACTTCAAGCTTGTATGGTTTAAGGAAAGAATACATGAAATACAAAATGGTAAAGGTGACAACCCACCGATAAAGATAACTAAAAACAGCATACGATATAAAAAGTGTTTTTCTCGTTGCAGCCATATATGGCTCGGGGGGCACTTCGATACCGAAACAATGTTCAAGAAAAAGATTTTTGATAAAGCGATTGGCCCTTTCCCGAAGGTTGGGGATTTCCAACCAATCTGCAAGAGCGTAATAACCATCGTAACGCATCAAAGGGTTGGCATTAAAAACAACGGTGCTAACGCTACAAACAATCATGATGCACAGTGCAAGATTGTTTACAAAAGGATCGTTTGGGGTATTCCACCATACGAAGGTAGCAATAGAAGCAATGATAAGTTCGACATAAATACCAGCAGCACTAATAATGATGCGGTGCCATTTGTTGGGAAGTGTCCAAGCATCGGAAACATTAGCATAAAGAGCTGGGGAAAAACAAAGGAAGAGCATGCCCATTTCATGCACTTCACCTCCAAACTTTTTACAACTTAGCCCATGCCCAAATTCATGAATGACTTTAACAATGCCCAAAGCCAACCAAAGATAGATCAGGGTTTTGAAACTAAAGAAGAACTCGTAATAATTGGGTAGTTTGTTGCGAAAAGTATCAAAATGAGATGAAACAAGTAAAACTGCAGCACTCATAATAACAAGGCTGATAAGAAACCAACCGAAAGAAAATATCCAACTAAAATACTTGAGCATATGCTTCAAGAGGTAGTCAGGATCAAAAACTGGGACCTTAATGTAAAGAATATTGGTGAAAGTTTGAAAAAGCTCGGTTCGTCTTTTCTTTACATGCCTTTCGTACAACTGTTTACCTGATTTGGGGGCCTCATTTTGAGCCAACCCGGCAGTTAAAAGTTGTTGTGCAAACGCTTCAAGATCTTCGAGCCTTAATCTATCAGGGCGAAAACGATCTTCATAAGCTTTTTGTGCATCTTGAAGGGTCCGCTTCCCATCCATGAAGTCGAGCAAAAAATGCTCATGTTCTTTAAGTCTGTAATAGCGAAGGCTGACAGGATCTTTGACGACAAAAAAAGTACGTCCTTCGTAAAGCTGCGATTCAATCGACAGATCTTTACGAAGGCGGATTTTAATCTGCTTGCGTCGTTCGAGATCAGAAGAAACTGGCTCACTCATAAGATTAAATTAATTGAGGTTGAGTTATTTATCAGGAGTAACAGAGACCCTGGCACCGGGTATAACAAGGGTTGCTGTACCGCCTGGATGCAACCAACCAGGGTTTTTAAGATCAACCCAGATGCGAACTTGCCTGGAATTAGAATCTAAAAAGTTTTCATTAAGAGCGATATTACCAATCAACGTTTCTTCAACTTCCCGCTTGTTGGGCAAAGCCCAAACAAGAACTTGGTGATCGTGTGTGCCTGTAACAGCAAAGCTTCCATCTGGACAAAAAGCACAACAAGAGGAAGAACCGCCAGTCCAGATATATTGCCTTAATTCGGCAGGACGAGCATTATTGATTGGAGTGCGCCAAAGTTGAACCTTACCATCACTACCGCCATTGGTAAGAACTGTTTTGCCATCCGGAGAATAGATAGCAAAATTAGTAAAGCTGGAAGAACCACCGGAGTTACAATGGATGATACCTAAAAGGTGTTTATCTGCGAGAGAAAGGACACGGATTTCCTTACCTTGATCAAAAAGAATAGATTTACCATCAGGGCTTACACCCAAATGCGAAACATCACCACTGCGTTTATCAAACGAAAGAAGCATGGAAGGATCAATTTTCCCTGCATCGAAAGCCCAAACACGGATAGAGTTATCTTTGCCTGCCGAAACAATTTGGCCAGCACCAGCAAAGGCCACCGATGTAATTCCAGACCGATGTGCGTCTGTGAATTTTTGCAGAAGCTCTGCACTTGCGATTTTCCAAACACAAAGAGAATGATCTTCGCAAGCAGAAACTGCGTATTCACCATCAGGGGAAATAGCAACGGAATGAACAATACCACGATGACCTGAAACCGAAGATTTAATAGCATCTTTTTCACGAATGGTGGCAGGGGAAAAGAAAACTAGAGACCCATCGGAAAGGCCAGCCACAACATGTGAGGATTTACTACTATAACATGCAAGTGATTTAACGGGATGCTTAAGAGTAAGTGCCCATAATTGCTCGCTGGTACCGGGGTTCCAAGCACGAATGCTGCTATCCTCGCTACCTGAAATAATCGTGCTTACACCATCCTGATGACAAACACCTATTGAAGTTACTTCTTGTAAATGACCACGTAAAACAAGCTTCGGTTGCTCGGGTTGCGAAGGCTCAACAATAACCTTGGTATCACGGCCGATAGTTCGGGCATCCTGAACTTCAACAAGCCCCTCGACCCGCAGACGGTCACGATTTTGAACCTGAAGCAATGGCTCAAGATTTTTAATAGCTTCACCACGATTTCGATAAATGGTTTTAATAACACCAGGAATCGAACTGCGAATCTCATGCATTTTTAGTGTCGTAACAGCAGCATTTAATTCGCGTTGGGATTGAACAACCAAGGCAGCTTTGCCTGACTCTTCATCAATATATCTACGCCAGAATAGTTCTGCAGAGCGATACTCTTCATCAGAACCGGCACCTTTTTGCCTGAGCAGTGATTGCTGTTGGAACCGTTTATGAGCTTCATCACGGGTTTTTTCACTCGCCCTACGATCGGCCTCACTCGCTTCCAACTTGGCAGCCCGAATTCCCAAATCATCCAAAGCCAATACAGGATTCACCAAGGCTACCATCTGGTTCTTTTGAACTTCGTCACCAACTTCAAGCTTATAAAATGTAGTTTCTTTATAGTCTAATGCCAATTTCCCGGGGGTCAGTTGATCTTCGCCACCCTTCCATAATCGATACTTTTTATTCGATTTATTATCCAACAAGATCACATCACTGCCAGAAACTTTTTCATCTTCGATCACTAATCGACTAATGGTAAGCTTAAAAACATCATCAGGGTGGATTTCCCGCTTAGGCTTAATATCAGTACCCACGAACAATAGTTTACCATCTTTTTCAGCAGGAATCTCCTGCCTCTCCATGGCGCTAATGCGGGCGTTTGCGATAACCAAAGGTTGGTTAACCCCTGCCCTTGAAACGGTTACTGTGGCAGGCGCATCAACCTTAGGCTGATTATTTCCGGGATTACCATCTACAAGGTTGGTTTTGCTTTCCCCTACCTGGGCAACAAGATCTTCAGTAGATGAAGTGAAGACAAATTCATCTGTGGCTACCGCCTTTTGGGAAGTAGATTTATTGATCGCATTTAGCACAACAACGCCCAAACCAAAAAACAAAACTGTTACTGCTGCCCATCTAAACATGATTATCTCCTAGCCGACTCTGTTTATATTTCTAATTCTACCCATACAGCAATGATTTCGAGCTTGCTGATTAGAAGAAAAACACAATTTTTTCGTAGAAGAATTCCCAAAGGCCGTAAAAGAGGGAATAACCCATTTTCTCGTTACCGCAAATAATTTTCGCATGCACTTCAGTACCTGAAAGAAGCAATTCCCGAGGAAGTTCATAGTCTTTATCAACACCAACCAAGGTAACACAGGCAATCACGACCGGCTCAGCTTCCATACCGGTAGAGCGCTCGGGATTGGCTTCGCCCCCAATTTTTATTTTGGTGAGCTTGCCCTTAAATTTGCGAGTTGGGTCGCTGCGTACTATAAAATCGACTTCCAATTCATCTTTATTCATGCGACCAAAACCTTTAAGAACCTGGCCAATATGCTGCTGGGGAATTTTTAATTCAACTTCCCAAGGGCCATCAACTGCACCCAGACGGAGTAATTCTTCAGAAGGTTTGACAACGCGATTGGTCAGATTTTCTTGGAAGGCACTACTTAGCACTTTCCATTCTTTATTACCAACCCTAACAGCTTCCTGCGAAGTAAATAGAGGCGCTTTTAGAGCAAAAAAGCCTTCTTTTTGCTGATTTAGATCCGCATGAGTCCTTTTGACCAAGGCATCAAGTTCCCTCTCCTTACTAAGCCTGATAATGCCACTTTTTTCAGCTTCAACAAGGTTTGATAAACGCTCCGAATCGGTGCCCTTGCTAGAACGCTGTTCGTACATACGAGCATCACGATCGGCGACTTGGATCTCTTTACGTTGGGTTCGAATTTCTTTTTCCAACTGACTGTCATACATAATACCCAACGAACGATTCTCTGCAACCATATCGCCAGGCTTAACGCTCAATTCTTTAATCACACCTTCAACCGAAGAGAAAACCTTACGCCTGATTTCGGGTTGCAATTGGCCTGAGGCATCCATTTTCAAAGGATATGGCACTAAATATAGCATGAAACCTAAGCCAATAACTCCCACTACAACCGCAAGCGTAATCGCTTTTGTTGCGCCGCCCAAACCTTCTTGAACTTTCGCAAGCGGCATCCAAATGTAACGCATTGGAATTCTGCGGTACTGAATAGCATTATAAATTGCAGTAGCAGCATGGCGACCAACAACATCAAGCCTTGCGATTAACTGCTGTGGATCTGCAGGCGGATCGAACGATTCCATAATTAAAATGGTTCGAAACGGAGGTTTTCGATCTTTGTCGCGGTCATCGGTGACGGGGTAAACCACGAGAAGTTTACTACCGCTTTCCGCAAGGTATTCATCAAGGGCAGCTAGCACCTTAGGAGGCAATGTTTCTTCTTTAGCGCCCGTGAAAACAAGTTTTTCACCCCACTCAAGCACTTTGGCAGAAAGTCTTTGCATGAGCCTTACGAGATTGGATCGTTTTTCAACGACATCCGCACCAGAAATAGCTTCTATTACAGGCTTTTTACCATAACAAATACCGACGCTTAAACGATCACAGTTAACCAAACGCCTACCATCATTGGCGATTTGATAGGCAACTTCGACAGGATCGAGACTGGCATGAACCAAGCGAGAAAACGATTCGACCTGAGTCCAAATTTGTTGTTGACCCAGCATTTGACCCAGCATCTGATTTCGCTGATAACGGGTGGCGATATCCGCCATCAATGCAATGTATTGCATGAAACCAGGGACGGCATTCATGGCACGATTCGAACCCTGAAAAACCTCGATGATGCCAGTGATTTGGTTATTTAAAAGAATAGGAACCATCAAAAGCAAGAAATCGGTAGGATTACCTGCACCTGATTTGCCAGGTTCATCAGAAGCTAGTCCACTTCGAGGAAGCAAGACAACTTGCCTAGGGTTGACAACGACCTGCCTAAGAAGTTCTTCATGAGTTTGGCGAGATTCTTCAGATCGGTCGAGGCCAACTTCCTTCAAGCTGATTTGAAATTGCAGCTGAAGATTACCTTGATTGGTTCGAATCCAAAGCGCACCTACAGGGGCAGCTAGGGATTCCAAAAGCTTCTTTAGTAGCTCTCCGTAAAATACACCGGGAGGTACATCGGATTCACAAAGCTTGGACAGTTCTTCCAGCCTTTGACTTAAGCGTTTTCGCTCTAAATCTAGGGCTCGAGGATCAACTTGAGGCTCTGGCGCGGTACTCACAGCAGTCCACCTTAATAAATTTCAGATTGCAACAATAATTAACTCTACATCATTCTACCTAAGTAGATTGCTGAATAATAGTTAACCTTAAACAAATTGAAATTATTTTAAGAAGACCAATCTTAAGAAAGCTGATTATCCAGCATAATCGTCGACAATATAGGGGCAACAAAAAGGATGGGCAATATAGGTTAGGC
>CAMDHK010000062.1 GCA_945897965.1 Candidatus Kuenenia stuttgartensis
TTTTCCCTAAACGCTTCCAGCCGCTGACTGCGTGCTGGTTGGCGAAGTTTAACGATGGCTCTTGCTTCTATCTGCCTAATTCTTTCACGAGTGATGCCGTAAGTACTTGCTACATCCTCTAAAGTTCTTGGATGCCCATCCAACAATCCAAATCTCAATTCTAAAACTTCCCTTTCCCTAGGGCTAAGAGATTTCAGAACTTCCTGAACACGATCTTTTAAAAGATGTTGATCTACAGCAACGCCCGGACTGCAGGTATTGCGATCATCAAGAAAATCTTCCAGTGCCCTTTCGCCATCGCCCCCCATGGGTTCGTGAATACTCAGCGGATTTTTCGCAACAATACGTAACAATTGTGTTTCTTCAGCACTTACCCCGACTATTTTTGCGATTTCCTCTGCTGTAGGCTCTTTACCCGTCAAACTGGACAGTTCATTTCGAACCCGTTCGACAGCAGCAAGCATACCCACTTGATGGCAGGGGACACGGATGGTGCGA
The DNA here is from genome assembly GCA_945897965.1 of Candidatus Kuenenia stuttgartensis. Lineage (GTDB taxonomy): Bacteria > Planctomycetota > Planctomycetia > Gemmatales > Gemmataceae > UBA969. The sequence continues at coordinate 499 of CAMDHK010000062.1, forward strand.
GCATGATCTGCCAAGGCTCGGGTAATTCCCTGCCTGATCCACCAGGTAGCGTAAGTACCAAACTTATAGCCCAATCGGTGTTCAAACTTATCAACCGCACGCATCAAGCCCCGATTTCCTTCCTGAATAAGATCAGAAAAAGCAAGGCCCCTAGTGCGGTAACGCTTGGCAATCGAAACAACAAGCCTAAGATTTCCCTCTGCAAGATCTCGTCTAGCATTACGATAATGCTCTCTTCGGGAGATTAAAACCTCATTGAAAGCAAAGAAATCATCTGCGTTGGAAAACGAAGAAAAACTAAGGTCCCGAAGTTCTTTGACAAGTCGGGTATGCTTTTCCCGATACTCCCGGGAGCGCAAACTACCTCGCATTTCAAAGGTAATCTCTTTCATTCGATTCGAACGGTTTAGAAGATCATCAACCCAAACATCGATAAGATCAATGCGCGGGGCGAGTTCCTCCGCAAGCTTGATCGCCTTACGGGTTTTTAACCAAATCTCTTTACCCAGACGCTTTTTTACTGCCATAGATGTGGTGCGAAACATCGCTTGAAAATCACTCTTGGCAGCATTTATAACACGCTTTAAGGTCCGAAGATGAAAAGGCAATCTGGCCAGAATTTTTTCCCGCGTGATTCCCATTGTGCCCACAACATCGACATGGGGATCGATTGGAAGCTCTCCCGCCTGAATCTTTTCAAACATCTCAACAACACGCGTCAGATTCAAGAGATTAGACAAGGCAGCTTTACGAAATCGAGAACGGTGGCGCTCTAAGCTGACTGCTAGTTTTAGCTCTTCATTTCGGTTTAAAAGTGGAATGGAACCCATCTGCCTTAGGTATAAACCCAATGCATCATCGGCACCTTGGCTGGCAATAGGCTTAGCCACTGCAACCGCAGCATTTTCTTCACCAACCTCTGCTTCAATTTCTGAATAGATCTCTTCAGCAACTGCGGGGGAAAATACATCTTCAGCTTGATAAGAGACTGAGGGTACAGTTTTAGCGGTTTTTTTAAGTGGTGAAAGATTGACAATCTTTTTTTGATTGGTTATCACTTTTTTTATGTTTTTTTTCATAGTTCAAACCATCCTTAGTGAGAAACTCTTAAACCTGAAAAATTATATACGCTTGAGCAGAAACTTGTTTCAAAAGAGATATTTTTGCCTAAAAATACTTCTATACACAATTTTCAATTAACAATTACTGTTCAAAATTGTAGAATCAGTCATGCTTAAAAATTATCTTGATAGCTTTCCGAACACTTTTATTATTAGGCTTAAGTCAATTGCTTTTGCCTGCTTTGACAAAATTTCTTCAAAAATTGTCAAAAAGATGGGATTATTTGTACCATTTGCCCTGCTTGTAGTTGCAAACATTACCTTGGGGCAGGAAAAAGTACCTTCAGAACCCGAACTTACATCTGTAGATAAATCCCACTGGGCGTTCCAATCCCCTAAAAACAACCCCCTTCCAACCGTAAAAAATTCCACCTGGGCCAATAACCCCATCGACCTTTTCATTCTGGAAAAGCTCGAAACAAAAAAACTCGTACCCTCTCAACCTGCAAGCAAAGAGCACCTCATACGAAGAGCGACTCTTGACCTGATTGGGTTGCCGCCCACAATTAATGAAATTATCGCATTCCAAAACGACCAAAACCCCAACGCTTACGAATCTTTGATCGATAGACTTTTAAGCTCGCCACACTATGGCGAACGCTGGAGTTTATTTTGGCTTGATCTTGCACGATACGCTGAATCGAATGGTTATGAAGCTGATGGGGAACGATCCCAGTTCTGGCGCTACCGCGATTATGTGCTAAATGCTTTTAACTCGGACAAACCATACTACGAGTTCATATTGGAACAACTAGGCGGCGATATTCTTGCCAAGAGCATGATCAAACCAAACGAGGACATTCCCCAGGCAATCATTCGCAATCCGAAAATTGCTGAACTATTTAACGCAGCGGGTTTTAATCGTTGTGGCCCTACCCACATGGTTGGGGGAAATACGGATCAAGAAATTCTGAGGCAGGAAAATTTGACGGAAATGACCACTGCTGTTGGCAGTGTTTTCATGGGTCTTACAATCGGGTGTGCCCGTTGTCATGATCACAAATTTGATCCGCTTTCCCAAGTTGATTATTACCGCATGCAGGCATTCTTTGGCAGCACTTATTTCAAAGAAATCGATATGGTAAGTGCGGCACAAAAAAAGGCGCGTGAAGATGAGTCATTTAAATACAAGCAGCAATTAAATCCCCTTAAAGCTTCCGTAGATGCCATCGATAAACCAGTTCGCGAGAAACTCACCAAGGCAAAAATCGAAAGCCTTGATAAGGAAACAAAAATTGCCTTGGCAACCGATGTCAAACAACGATCCCCTCAACAGCACAAATTGGTTTCCATGGCAAACCCTTTAGTTAAGGTAACTTGGGATGAGGTGCTTGAAGCTCTCACTCCCAAAGCAAAGGAAGAACGAGATAAAATCAAAACCCGTATGCATGACATCGAAGCACGAAAGCCCCAACCTTCACCACAATCATTTACGCTTGCAGACAACGGCGCTGGGGGAACAAACTTTTTAAAACGAGGTAATCCAAAAAACAAAGGGGCTAGGATTGAACCGGGTTTTCCAAGATTGCTGGCCCCTGAAGGGTTACAAGCAGGCAAAAGCAAGACCCCAGATAGATTGGATCTTGCGCAATGGCTCATCCGATCTGAAAATCCGCTTACTGCCAAGGTGATGGTAAACCGAATCTGGCAACAGCATTTCGGCACTGGGCTTGTTGCATCTCCAAGCGATTATGGCATAAAGGGGGTACCCCCAACCCATCCGGAATTACTCGATTGGCTGGCATTGGAATTCGTAAATTCTGGATGGTCGATTAAACACATACATAAGCAGATTGTTTTATCGTCTACCTACCGACAAACATCTAAAAATGAAAACATGGCAGGATTGAAGGCTGATCCCGATAACAAGTATTTATGGCGAATGAATCGCAAGCGGATGGATGCAGAGATTCTGCGGGATTCGATGATATTTGCTGGGGGACAGATGAATCAGAAATTTCATGGTCCGATGATCAAAATCCCGTTGGAACCCGAAGTATACGATCTTATATTCACCGAAGGTGAGCCCGATGGGTTATGGCTTGCCAACCCTGATCCGCATGAACATTTTCGTAGAAGTGTTTATTTGTTTAATAAACGCAATGTAAGATTGCCGTTGCTTGAGGTGTTTGACCAACCCGACACTTTGGTTACCTGCCCGATTAGAAATTCTTCCACCCACGCCCCACAAGCCTTGACCATGCTAAACGGCCCTCTATCTCAAGAACTTTGCCTGGCCTTGGCTGCCAATATTATTGATGCTGCAGGTACCAAGCAAGAAGATTGGACCACTCTTCTTTGGCAACGGGTTTTAGGGAGAAGCCCCACTCCGATTGAACAGGAAAATGCAATCACTTTCCTCAAGGAGCAGGCCAAGAGAATTGAATCTGCGATTTCCGAAAAAACCGCTCTGCGCATACCTAAAACTTCTAAAAAGCAACAGATAGCCCCTATTCATGCTGCAGCTTTTTCAGATTTGTGTCTCGCTTTATTTAACACCAACGAATTTGTATACAGGCCTTAATCCTATATGAGTGATAATAAAATCTTCGATGTGTTAGGCATGGGTTGTGTGGCGGTTGATGAAATCTTACGCATTCCAAAATGGCCCGAACAAGACACTAAAGTACGCCTAACGCATTACGACCGGCAATGTGGCGGCTTGACAGGAAACGCGTTGGTTGCAGCTTCGCGCTTTGGCGCCAACTGTGCATTCGCTGGTCATCTAGGGCTTGATTCCAATTCCGATTTTGTCAAAAGCTCCTTCCTCAAAGAAAATATCAATCTGGATCATGTGCCTTGGAAAACCGATTCCATGCCGATCCACTCTTTTATAATTGTTGATGAGTCCAATGATACAAGAACCATACTATTTCATTTGAATGGTTCGACGGGTGCACCATCAGACTCACCCCCAGAAGAAGTCATCCTTTCCAGCAAAGTTTTGTTTGTTGATCATTACGGTATCGAGGGAATGATCCGAAGTGCGAAAATTGCCAGACGAGCTGGAATTCCAGTGGTGGCAGACCTCGAAAGAAATGAATGGCAAGGGTTCGACGAATTACTTTCCCTGGTCGACCATTTAATCATTTCGATAAAATTTGCACGCAAAATATCAGGCTGTAGTTCACCCGGTGCTATTGCCCATAAGCTTTTTACACCTGGGAAAAAAGTCGTGGTGGTTACAGGTGGCGAAGAAGGATGTTGGTATGTTGAAGAAAATCGAATTCTAAAACACTTCCCTGCTTTTAAAGTAAAAGCAATTGATACCACGGGTTGTGGTGATGTTTTTCATGGGGTGTACAGTGCTTGCCTTGCTGCAGGCTTACCAATTCATGAAAGGATAAAGTTTGCATCAGGTGCTGCAGCGATGAAATCGTTACATCCTGGCGCACAAAAAGGAGCACCCACCAAAGACCAAGTTATAGAGTTTCTGAAAACCCGTTAATAGACTTCCCTAAACGCTACGAAGCTTTGGTTTCAGAATCTTTACCACCCAATGACCCTTCATCTTCCAACTGAGGCTCCACACGTTTGGCCTTCGAAAAATCAACACTGCCATAGTACAAATCAACTTCGAGCCGGGGTTCGGTACTTAGCTCTATTGGAATTACAACGGTAAAGGTACTACCCTTGCCCAATTCACTTTGAAGTGAAACTTCTCCCCCAAGCAACTTGGTAAGTTCTCTAACGATAGACAAACCAAGGCCGGTGCCATCATGTTCGCGGGTGAGAGTATTCCCAGCCTGTCTGAATTTTTCAAAAACAAGCTCCTGCTCTTCGGGGGCAATACCAACCCCGGTATCCGAGACAGTCATGATGTGATTTTTGCCTTCCTGCTCAACTTTCAAAACAACCTTACCACCTTCAGGGGTAAATTTCACAGCATTCGAAAGCAAGTTGGCAAGAATTTGCCTGAGTTTAACTCGATCTTGTCTAAGGTTTTTAATATCCGCAGGGATGACCGATTGAAGATCGATATTTTTCTTTTCAGCAAGGGGCCTGGTCATCGTTAAAAGGCCTTCGCTAACATCATCGAATCTAAATTCGGTGATCGAGACTTCCATCTTACCCGCTTCAATTTTTGCGAGATCGAGAATTTCATTAATCAAGCTGAGAAGTTGTTCCCCAGAACTTCGAATGTTTCCTGCCCAGCGAATATGTTTCTCTGTAAAGTTTTGGGTGTTGATCAGCAGGTCGCTGAAACCAAGAATCGAGTTCAAGGGGGTTCGGAGTTCGTGCGACATCTTTGCCAAAAAGTCACTTTTCAGCTTGTTTGATTCAAATAATGCTAGGTTTGCATGGGCCAACTCATCCACTTTTCGATCAAGGTTCGTGTTCACCTTTTTCAATCGATCCTGCATGCTTACAAGGTTTCTTAGCATTCGATTAAACGCATGGCTGAGATCTTCAAATTCATCGCCTGTCTGGATTTCGCTCCGAACATTTAATTCTCCTGCGCTGATCGCATCGCTTACTTCCTTCAAGTGCTTTACTGGTTTCACGATCACATAACGCACAATCAAATAACTTCCGCCCATGATTAAAAGCGCAGTTATCAATGCATTAGAAATAAGAATTGCACGGTTGATATGCACTTGTTTTTCTATCGAATCGATCGGGATATCCACATCAATTTGAATCATTGCAAGGAGGTCATTTTCTTTGATTGCACCCTGCAATTGCGTATGACACGCCATGCAAGATTTACTGGCACGAATTGCAGCATAATAATGGTTCACCGACCGTGAAAGGAACAATTTGTTTTCTTCGTTCCGCTCAGGATTGTTGATAAATTCATTTAATTGTTCATGGCCATAAGGGTCATCAGGCTTGTTTTCTGCTTTGGTTGCATTTGGGGTTATGAGTCGATAGCGATATTCTTTGAGGGCTCTGGGCCAGTTTTTTTCCCACTGTCTGCGAAAGTCTGCCAAAGCTCTGGCGGTATCTGGGGCAACAGGGAGCGCACCATCAACAGGTTTGCCATCCACTCCAACCGTTTTACAAACAGATGTTAAAAGATGATCTACAATCTGGCTAACAAGCAACCTGCAGGTTGTAGGAATTTGCTCGTAGGCAAGATGCTCGGTCTGATAGGCATAAAGCGAAAAGCTGCCACTGATTAAAAGAAGGATAAACCCCCCGAAAAGGAAGCGGCATTTTCGCTCGAGGCTGGTTTCGCCCAACAATCTTTTAAATGCTCGATAAGACATTATTCCCACAGTTATGATTAACTAATTAAGTACCAAAAGAGATTCTACCTTGAACGAGGTTTTTTGGGCTGACAAATCGGACAAAAATGTGTGGATCTTCCTGCGAGCACGATTTTTTTGATGGGCTGTCCACATTTCCCGCAGGGTTCTCCTGTTCTTCCATACGCTTGAAATTCATCCTGATACCCGCCCATCAAACCCGAACCGCCAACATAATTCATAATAGTGGAACCTCTGTTTTCAATGGCGCAGCTTAACACTTCCCCAATGCATTGCGCCAACATTAACGCTTCTTTTTTAGATAACGACTCGGCTTTTCTCGAAGGGTTTAAGCCCGATTTGAACAAAGATTCATCCGCATAGATATTGCCTACGCCCGTGATGTTTTTTTGATCAAGAAGGAATGCTTTTAAATTGCGTGAACTTTTTGCTAGGGTAGTAAGCCAGTAATCTTCGGGAATATTAAAAGGCTCGGGGCCCAAATCTCTCGATTCAAAAAATTCGTTTAGCGCTAGCTGGGAAGAAAACAGGTCGGCTGACCCAAACCTGCGAATGTCACGAAATCGAAGTTCTTCTGCCCCACGATCCAATGAAAAAACAAGGTTAACATGCGATTGTCGGGGCGTGTTTTGATTAAAAACACAAAGTTGACCCGTCATACCCAAGTGAATCAGCAGTTGCAAATTTGAGCGCAACGAAATAATGATCCATTTGCCCCGGCGGGTAACTTTCTCAATTGTTTGATTTTCAAGCAATTGGCTCCAGAGTGGGTTCCATGGCCTGCGTAGTTTTTTTCCCGGAACTTCCACTTTTACAATGGTTTTTAAGGTTAAAAGGGGAATTAAATCTCGAACTACTGTTTCCACTTCCGGCAATTCTGGCATGCCTTTTCCCTTAACTTTATCGCCTTGCGGTGACTTTTTTTGTTCTCTTTTTTGCTTCCTGCAAATATTGAATAACAATCCGACTCATTTAGCAATAAGTTATTATGTAGAACTTATATGCAGGTTCGCTTGACCCCCCGAACCTTCGAGTCTAGTCTGATTAGTAGGGGTATTATGTTTTTTGCATTAATTAAGGTTAGATATGAACGCTAAACTTCAATCAATTCCAGACGCTATGGGTAGATTCGGCCTCTTTGGGGGCAGGTATGTACCTGAAACCCTTATAGAAGCATTGAATGAACTAACCACAGAATACGAAAAAGCCTGCAAAGATGAGGCTTTTCAACAAGAATTCCATCGTTATTTGAATGAATACGTTGGCAGGCCCTCGCGTTTATATTTCGCAGAACGATTAACCAAAGAAGCGGGCGGCGCAAAGATCCTTCTTAAGCGAGAAGACCTGAATCACACCGGCGCTCACAAAATAAACAATTCCATCGGCCAGGCACTTCTGGCAAAGAGAATGGGCAAAAAGCGAATTATTGCAGAAACTGGTGCAGGTCAGCACGGCGTTGCTACTGCAACTGCTTGTGCACTTTTCAACTTCCCCTGCAGGGTTTACATGGGCGAAGAAGATATCCGCAGACAAAAACTCAATGTCTTTAAAATGCAAGCCATGGGGGCGGAAGTTTGCCCTGTAACCACTGGCAGTAGAACCCTTCGTGATGCAGTTAACGAAGCAATGCGCGACTGGATGTCCACTGTAGGCGATACCCATTACATCATCGGCAGTGCGGTCGGGCCCCATCCTTTCCCTTGGATTGTCAGGGATTTTCAATCAGTGATCGGAAAAGAATCACGCGAACAATGCATCGCACAAACAGGAAAACTGCCTAAGGTGGTAGTGGCCAGTGTTGGTGGAGGTAGCAACGCTGCGGGGATGTTTTTCCCGTTCATTCATGACAAAGATGTTGAAATTGTAGGCGTTGAGGCGGGTGGGCGTGGCCCTAAACCGGGCGGGAATGCTGCGACTTTATCGCATGGCGCACCTGGGATTTTGCACGGGGCATTCAGCTATGTTCTTCAAGATACCGATGGTCAAACTGCGGATGTACATTCCGTTTCTGCGGGTTTGGATTACCCAGGAGTTGGCCCAGAACATAGTTATTGGAAAGATTCGGGCAGAGTTAAATACACAAATGTAAACGATGAGGAAGCCTTGGCTGGTTTTGACCTCTGCTCCAAATTGGAAGGCATCTTACCTGCGTTAGAAACAGCTCACGCAGTTGTCGAAGCAATGCGAATCGCATCCAAACTAACGAAGGACGATGTGGTGCTCGTATGTTTTTCAGGCCGTGGGGATAAAGACTGCTACGAAATAGCACGAGTAACAGGCGAAAGCCTGGAATAGTTTTTACGCCCAAAACCATTGAACCAATTGAATAATAGATTCAGGAACCAAATAAATGAATGCAATAGATGCTGCTTTTGAGCGCTTGAAAACCGGGAACAAAAAGGCGTTTATTCCCTTCATAGCTGCCGGAGACCCAGACATTGAAAGCACTAAAGAGCTTGCTAAAACCCTAGCCAAGAATGGCGCCAGCATCATTGAAATTGGTTTCCCATACAGCGATCCGATTGCAGATGGTCCGGTCATTCAAGCGGCCTACACCAGAGCCCTTAATAAGGGTTTAAAAATCGAACACATTCTTAAGGCCATTGCAGAAGTCTCGCAAGATTTAGAAAAAGAAAAGACATTGGTACCCTTTGTTGCAATGGTTTCCATGAGCATCATCCACCGATTTGGCAAAGAGAAATTCATTGATGGGTGCCTAAAAGCTGGGTTTTCTGGCCTTATCATTCCGGATCTACCAGTTGAAGAATCGCTCGAGATTGCCAAGGATCTTAAAAAAGCCGGGCTTTCTTTAATTCTTTTGGTGACGCCAAACACTCCAAAAGAAAGAGCTTTGCTCATCCTTTCTGCATGCAGCGGTTTTGTTTATTGCGTTAGCGTTTCTGGTATCACAGGGGAAAGAGACAAAATCCCAGAAGAGCTTTTGAAAAACCTTGCTTGGTTAAGAGAGCAAACCCCCCTGCCCTTATGCGTGGGTTTTGGCATCAGCAAACCCGAGCATGCAAAGGTATTGCGCGACCACGCAGATGGTGTGATTGTGGGTAGTGCTATTGTAAAACATATTGAAACTGCTGAAAAAGCTGGACTACCTGCAGTGAAGACAGCCATTGCAAATCTTGCAGAGTCTTTAGTTAATGCGCTTAACTCTTAGAAAAAGGACGGGCAACTTGCAGGATCGAAAGCGCAGAAAAATCGAACGCGAGTTTGGCGTACCTATTGCAGGCGAAATTCTCGACCCCCAGCACTGGACTCAAACAGCACTCAAGAAACTTCCCCTCGATGGCAACTTGGATATCCAAGAATTATTTGGCAGAAGTGCCCCTTTGGTTGTCGATGTAGGTTGTGGCAATGGAAGATTTATTTTAGGCAGTTCTGTTTGGCGTGAGTCCTTTGATCATTTGGGTGCAGATATTCTGCCCGTTGTTATCCGATATGCAACACGCAGAGGAAACCAGCGGGGCTTAAATAATGTGCGTTTCCTCGTTGCTGATGGGCTAAAATTTGTTGAAAAGCTTTTGCCCAAGGGTTCCGTTTCAGAACTGCACTGTTATCATCCCCAACCCTATCACGCTCCAGAAAAATCTCTCGAACGGTTACTCACGCCAAGATTTATGGCTGCGGTACATCGGGTTCTTGTGCCTGATGGGCAAATTTTTCTGCAAACAGATAGTAAAGCTTATTGGGATTACACAAAAAGTATCACTTCACATTTTTTCAACTTTAGCGAAAGAATTGGGTGTTGGCCCGATTCGCCTCGAGGCCGTACCAGAAGAGAAATACTTGCGATTAAGCGCGGAATGACTATATACCGCGGAAGTGGAACCAAACTAAATCATTTGCATGAAGATGATTTACAAAAGCTGGAATCGGACTTGCCCATGCCCTTGTTTACAACAGAAAGCTATCTGCATAAGCTTGATTACGAAGAAAATCTGACCCGACAAAGAGAGTAGTTCCTTTAACGGAACTACCCTCGAATTGGGTGAAAACAAACCGTTTACTTATTCATACCAGGGAACTCAAGTTTTTCTGCCAACTCGGGATCCAAGGGCTTAGTACCCTTGCATTTGGGATACTTGGTACAGCCAAGGAAAAAGCCCTTACGGCCTGGCCTTAGCTTCATGGGTCCATCGCACTCGGGGCATGTGTCAGTAATTTCGATTTCGGGAATATCCACTTTTGGTGGTGGTGGATACATGAGATTAACCTTTTCCTTTAATTCTTCAGGAATAGGTTTGGTGCTGCGGCATTTGGGATATGCAGCACAACCAAGGAAAGGGCCACGAGGACCTTTTCGGACGTTCATCGGACCGCTGCACTTTTCACATTTCACGCCCAGATCCGTTTGTACTATAAGATTTCCTTCAGCATCAACATCCTTAGCATTTTTGCATTTTGGATAACCGGTGCAGGCAAGAAAAGGCCCTCGTTTACCTTCACGGATAACCATAGGTTTGGAGCATTTTTCGCACATATGTTCAGTAGGTTTAGTTGTCACAACAGGTACCCCTTCAGGGTCAAAATTCATAGTGGTTTTACAATCAGGATATCCAGAGCATCCAAGAAAAGGCCCTGTTTTGCCTGTTCTCTGCAACATTTGTTTGCCACAACTTGGGCAAATATGTTCAGTAAGAACGGGTTTTTCGCGGGGTTCAACACCTTCAGCACGCTTGATAAAATTACACTCAGGATAACCTGCACAGCCATAAAAACGGCCTCGCCTGCTATACCTTTCGATAATTTCCTTGCCACACTGTGGGCACTTCTCCGTTGCGCCTGGCATCTTTTCTTTAGCATCTGTCATTGAAGAAGAAAATGGAGCAAAGAAATCGTCCAGAACTTTATTTCTAGGGACTATATTAGTTTCGATCTGATCTAATTCTTCTTCCATCTGGCTGGTAAATTTAAGATCCATGACCGTGGGAAAATATTCGACCAAGAGATCGATTACCTTGATTCCTATATCAGTTGCAAAGAACCTGCGCTCTTTGACTTCAACATAAAATCTTTCCTGTATTTTGCTGATAATGGTGGCGTAAGTACTTGGGCGCCCGATGCCCTCTTTTTCCAACACTTTCACCAAACTAGCTTCACCATAGCGTGAAGGTGGTTGGGTAAAATGCTGGCTGCCAACCAACTCTTGAAGATTTAACTGCTGTTTTTCTTTGAGATCAGGAAGCATGGTATCTTCCTGTTTCCCACCCGGAGCAAGCACTTTTCGAAAGCCTGCAAATTTAAGAATCTTACCCTGCGCCTTAAACAAACCCTTGTCGCATTTCACCTCAACTTGGGTAACAGAAAAGACTGCAGGCTTCATCTGACTTGCAACAAAACGATTATAAATCAGAGCATAAAGCTTCGATTGCTCAAGTGGAATCAAAGTTGCGACCTTTTCAGGCGTATAGCTTAAATCGGTGGGGCGAACGGCCTCATGCGCTTCCTGCGCACTTTTCCCAGAAGCAAATTTGTTCGGATTTGTGGGCAGATAATCTGCACCGTGCTTCGTGGTTATTAGTTCCCTGCACGCTTTCAGCGCATCATCAGAAACCCGGGTGCTATCGGTTCGCATGTAGGTGATCAATGCAACTGAACCTTCGCTGCCCAAATCCACACCTTGATACAAACGCTGGGCGATGCCCATGGTTCGCTTTGCGGTGTAACGCATTCTAATACTTGCTTGCTGCTGCAAAGTACTGGTGGTGAAAGGAGGGGGAGCTTTTTCTTCCCGATCTTTTTGTTCGAGCTTGGATACTTCGTAAGTGCCTTTTTCAAGAATATTGGCTATTTCCAAGGTGCTTTCTTCATTGACGGTGGAGAATTTCTTTCCATCCCATTCATTGAGTTCAGCTTTAAAAACGCCTTCGGGAAGGTCGTTGGAACTGGGTGTTTCTTCCGCAGTGCCTGCTTCAATTTCTGGATCGGCTTCGTCCTCATCTTCGGTTTCTTTTTCAGAACCCTTTGCCTTTTTGATCGTCAAAAGATTTTTCTTGGATGCTTTCCCTTGAGTGGAAAGGGTTGCAATGATTCTCCAATACTCTTCAGGTTTGAAAGCTTGGATTTCTTTTTCGCGATCAACAATAAGGCGAACTGCAACCGATTGAACCCGGCCTGCACTAAGTTCGCGTGCCAAGACTCGACTTAGAAGCGGGCTAAGATTATAGCCCACTACCCGGTCAAGAAATCTTCGCGCTTCTTGGGCATTTACAAGCCCCATGTTAATGGCGCTTGGGGTATTAAAGGCTTCTGTTACTGCTTTTTTGGTGATTTCGTTAAAAGTCACACGCAATGTTTTTTTAGGATCAAGATCCAAAGCTTCGCTAAGATGCCAGGCAATTGCCTCACCTTCGCGGTCGGGGTCGGGCGCCAGATAAACCATATCTGCCTTGGCTGCCAACTTTTTTAGAGCAGTTAATTCTTCTTTTCGGTCAGAAAGATTCCTGTAGGTAGGAATCCAACCAGCCTCGATATCAATACCGAATTTACTTTTTGGCAAGTCACGGATATGACCTTTGCTTGCAGCAACATCGAAGGAATCACCCAAATATTTTTGGATCGTTTTTGCTTTTGCAGGTGATTCAACAATGACCAAGCTTTTTTTCTTTTTCGGTGTTGTTTTTGCTTTTGCAGGTGTTTCAGCAATTTCTAAGCTTTTTTTCTTTTTCGGTGGCACTAAACTAACTCCAAACTTTTTGCTTCAGTTTCAATAATAATCTAGTTAAGATTCAACAATTGAATAAGTTGAGGTTGTATGGAAAGTAAGACCCGCTACAATCCCTACCTTGTTGGCATGGCCCAACATTCCATTAATATATGGTCTTGCGGGATGTCAAGGCCGAAGAGTTTTAATTTTGTGCTGTTTTTTTCCGTAAAGGACTCGGACATATGGCTTTTAACCCTTTTGAAAGTTTTCGAAAAAATCAACGCTCACTCATGGCTTTCGCTGCCATTGTCTGCATGATCGTCTTTGTTTTTTCCTTCGGACAGGGGGATTTTTTCCAAACCCTGCAGGAATGGCTAGCCACCCGAACAAGGACAGGATCTCAAGTTACCACTTTATACGGTGAACCTGTATATGAAAGTCAATTAGATAAAATTGCACGCCAACGCGACCTTACTAACTCCTTTATGGTGCGCACCACGGCATTGGGTGTGAACATGGCGATGACGGAACTAGAAAAGCAACAAAAAGATATTAAAGAAGGAATGGACAACCCTTTTGGCAGGGTAATGCAAGGCTGGGGCATGCGCAGGAATCCTTTCTTTGCACAACAAATGCGCCTTCCCCCCGGCTGGCAGGCGATGAGCGTTCAAAACGATTTAAGTTTTCTTTCTGCACAAACCACTGTAATCAAGAATCCAGATCAGATGCGCATGCTGGAAACCCTATCTATTTCACTTGGTTTTGAAGCTTGGGAAACCAATACTGCAATGCGGGGCATAGAAGAAATGTATTTTGGTGGAGGCAAAAACCCTGAAGATCTTTTAGATTTCATGGTTTGGCTTAAGGTTGCAGACAAGCTTAATATCAAACTTGGGCCTAACGATATCCGAATGGCTGTAAACCGCGAAGCTGCAAATCAAGAAGTATGGCCAGCATTGCTGCCCTTAAAACAAATTCCGTCGGTACAAGGCTTGGCCAAAAACGGCGCTCTTAATGAAGACGAGCTTCTAGCAGGCCTAACCAATGAATTCCGGGTTATTATGGCCAAAGAATCGATTCTAGGCGAATCTCCTGGTGTTCGTTCTTACCGCGATTTGCGTGAACCAATGCAGCGTCTGGGAAATGCAGGAACCCCCAGCCCTTCCGAATTCTTCAACTTCTTCAAAGATTACCGCGCCAGCCTTGGCGTGATCATGCTTCCTATCCAAGCGGAAGATTTTATTTCCAAAGTGACGGAAGAACCCTCGCCAGAAGAAATTAAAAGTTTTTACAACAGCTTTAAGAATGACGAAGTAAACCCCGGCAGCGACCGTCCTGGCTTTCGCCAACCACGCGTCGTTAAGGGTGAATATGCTACTGCAAAAGCTGAATCACCGGTCTTCCGAAAAAAGGCAGAGGCTAATGCCTTGGCGCCATTTATTACTAGGACTTTGGCCTTTTTGCAAGCCGATAGTTTTGGTGGTTCAATTGGTGCTGCAATCGGCAACATTCTCCCAGGGTTTTCACAAGAACCGATGTATGCTGAATATCGTATTTTCAAAGATTCCCGTTCTTCGTGGTTTGATCCGCCCTTTGCTTCTTCCGAGGTATTGCACGAACAAAGCACCCAACAACCAGCATTGATTGCAGGATTAGTTGGCCAGATTGCTGGCACCCAGCTAACGCTTGGTTCCCCTTTTCTTACTGCTGCAATTTATCCCGGTGGGGCATTAGCTTTTGAAGCCTCCGCAAGGCTCAAAATCCTTACTTCAACGATTCTGGCTTGTGCCTCCACAAACCCTTATGCTGCGATTGCCCTGCCCTTTAATTTTGTGCCACCAGTTCCAGAAATGGAAACGGTTATCACCACTCTTTTTGATAAGTATCTCGACATTCTTTCGCCCAGAATGATGCGCGAAAACTTTATCCTTTTCACTGAGGAACTTGCCAAGCTTAAAAACAAGCCTGAAGATGCAAGCAAGTTGGTTGCAAAGGGCATTTCAGAATATGGCTTGGAAATTCGTTCGATGAAATCTCCCAAACCTTATTTCGAAATGACATCCGTACCAGAATTCTCTGATCTTAAAAAATCCTTCATCGAATCTTACCGCGATGCTCCACAAGCGCCCGAATTCTGGCAGCTATTTTTCCAAGGCAATGGCACCTACGAAACGACCCGATGGTCACCTGATGAACGCATGTTCCAAAACGATCCCAGCAGGTGGATATTCTCCAAGGAACCCTACCTGATTTGGCGATCTGAAGATTCTTCGCCCAAAGATCGAACCATTGAAGAAGCTAAGCCCGAGATTATCAAAGCATGGAAACTGCAAAAGGCAAGAAAACTGGCCCGTGCAGAAGCTGAGAAAATCGCTGAAGAGGCAAAGAAGAAAACTTGGCCAACCAGCTACAACGATCTCGTTCGAGAATCAAAGGGCTATCTTGCAAACCTAATTGCGAGCAAGAAAGATTCCGACCTGAAGGAACTCAGTGGCGTGACTCGGATTTTACCGCAAAACACCACAGGCCCAGGGCAATCCAAGGTTTATCAAGCTTTCCGCATTCCCACAGATGTTATTCCCTACCCGAGAAATAATCTGGTGGATCAATTGCTGACCTTGAAAAAACCTGGCGACACCATGGTGGTTCGAGACCGCCCAGAAAATACTTTTTATGTCGCTCTTCTTCTTTCCAGAGCCGAGCCAGGTTCTCAAGAATTTAAAAAGATCTACGAAAATGCCTCCTCCAGATCCAAGGAACCTGACACTTTGTGGCAGATATTCCTTGATCAATACAGCAGGGATTTCAGGGTCGAAACCATGAAAAGGCTACGCACTGAAGCTTCAGGCAAGCTTGATGATAATGGCAGAATTCCCATTGCTGATTCTTACCGCAATAGAAATATCAAGGAAGATTCCGGCAGCTAAAATTGGGTAAGAAAAGATACTATTAAGCCGGCTTTTTATAAAAGCCGGCTTTTTTTACGCTATGACTTCATCCATCTTTGTAATCGTAACATCGGGGCCTTCCAGTTTGTGCAGCAGATGCTTAGGCACAGAGCAAACGAATATGGCTTTATCGTCAACAAATTCTTGTCTGATGATTTCCGCATTCGATGCAAGATAAGCGAACAGTTTCCCGTTCCCGGAATAAGCCTCAATCTTCAGCATTAAAAATTCAGAACTAAGCGCACTGATAACAGAATCTCGTAATTGATCAATTCCTTGGCGGGTTGCTGCACTAATACAAACTGCGCTGGGATGCCTTGCCTGCAATACATGCAGGATGGATTCATCTGCAATTTTGTCGACTTTGTTTAGCACCAGCAGGGTTGGTTTTTTTGCACAGCCAAGTTCAGAAAGCACTTTTTTCACTGCGTCAATTTGGTCTTCAACCTGAGGGCTACTTGCATCAACAACATGAATAAGCAACTTTGCCTGCATGGTTTCTTCAAGGGTTGCCTTGAAGGATGCGACCAGATGATGGGGCAGATCGCGGATAAAACCAACCGTATCGCTTAATAGAACTTTCCCCCATTCCTTCAAGCGCCATTGCCTGGTTCGTGTTTCCAGCGTTGAAAACAGCTTGTCTTCAACCCCAACCCCTGCCCCTGTAAGTGCATTCATAAGGGTACTTTTACCTGCATTGGTATAACCAACTAGGGAGACAGTGTGCTCGCCCATTCGGGATTCGACTTCCCTTTCTTTACGAGCTTGGATTTCGCGAAGTTTATTTTTAAGGTCTCGAATTCGGTACCCAACGATTCGTTTATCTTCTTCCAACTGGGTTTCGCCTGGACCGCGCATACCAATACCAGCAGCAATTCGGGAAAGATGAGTCCACATTCTTTTTAGGCGTGGTAAGGCATAAACCAGCTGAGCGAGTTCGACTTGGAGTCGGGATTCTATAGTTCTGGCGCGGGTTGCAAAAATATCAAGAATTAACTCGCTTCGGTCTAAAACTTTTACTTTCGTGGCTTTTTCGAGGTTTCGAATTTGGGCGGGAGAAAGTTCATTATCAAATATAACGACATCGGCTTCAGTCATCAGCACCTGTTCCTGCAATTCCTGAAGTTTACCCCTGCCTATATAGGTTGCAGGGGCAATTCCATGCCTTTTTTGGCTGATACCGCCTACTATTATGGCACCTGCGGAAGTTGCAAGACCTCGAATTTCTTCTAATGGGTCTTCATTTACGGGTCGTTCTGAAAGAACAACGCTGACAAGAAAAGCTTTTTCAGAGCCTACAGTGATTTTATCGCGTGGGACATCTAGGGTCACGGTTTGGTTTATTCTCCTTAAAAACAGCCCGGGAAAGAAAATACCTCTAGGTATATTATCAAGAAAAGATTAGCATCTCGAAGGATGGATCTCTATTGAAATTATAGACCTTGGTTTAGAAGAACTAA
>CAMDHK010000063.1 GCA_945897965.1 Candidatus Kuenenia stuttgartensis
AGAATGGTGTTCCATAAAAGTGAAGATGGGTCTTTGCTAAGCTCAAGAATTTCTTTAAGCCCAACGCCAAAGCCTTCCAAACTTTTTTCTAATCCTTCAAGGACTTCAAGGCGACTTACTGTGCCACTTCGATTAGCCTGAAATTCCGACAGCTCTTTTGCGAATTGGTCACGCGCTAACTCTAATGCTTCTTTTTCTTTTCCCAAATCAAGAAGCGTGGTCTTCGAAGCTGCCAACCTTATTTGTAAAATTTCGTCAGCGATTGCCAATTCGCTAAGTTCTGCGTCAAGAACAGCTAAGCTGCCCACGGTGTTTTCGTTGCGTTGACGAAGTCTTTCAGCTTCCCGATGATAAGATTCCAGTTTGGCTCTGGAACCTGTAAGGGCGTTTTGCAGTCGCGCAAGCAAGCGCATATTCTCAAGGTGTTCTTCCTTGGATTTTATGACTGAAATGCGGAGAGCAGAATCTTCTTCGGATGCTTCTTTTTCTGCTTTTTCCAGAGTTTCAACGATTATTTTTGAAGCATTGCAATTCGATTCTGCAAGTTCGGCTTCCTGCCTGAGAGAATCAAGTTGCGATTCCAGGAGGGATAATCTTTTGTTGTGGTCCATCAGGGATTTGCGTGCCTGAAGGAGATCTCGTTCTGAAGTTTCGAGAGAGTCACGGTCACTTTTTTTCGAAGAGTCGCCAGCAGCGATATTTTGCCTAGTTTCAGAAATCAACAGATCGCCACTACGTATTTGTTCATCCAGTTGTGCTACTAGAGATTCTTTTTCCCGTGCCTTTTTCTCGAGTTCATCGGTTTCTGATAAACCTTGCTCTAAATCGTTTTTAAGAGAGGATAGTTTGGCATATTCCGATTCGAGGTTTTCTGTAAGCTGCGAGTATTCTTGAAGCCCAAGGTTAAGTCGTAATTCTTTTAGTCTTTCAGAATATTCCTGCCATTTCTGTGCCTTCGTTGCTTGCAACCGTACTGTTTTTAATTGTCTTTCTACTTCTTCCAAAATATCCTTGAGACGTTCAACATTTTGATCAACTCGTTCCAGCCTTCGGAGAGATTCAAGTTTTTTTACTTTAAAACGGCTGATGCCTGCAGCTTCATCAAAAATGATTCTTCGATCTTTAGGGGAAGATTGTAGAAGGCTGTCAACTTTGCCCTGTTCGATAATACAGTAAGCGTCTGAACCCGCCCCGCTACCCATGAACAAATCTTTTATATCTTTTAGCCTGCATATTTTGCGGTTAATCAGGTATTCGCTATCTCCATTTCTGTAAACTCTGCGAGTTACTTGGACTTCGGCGCTTTCTGTTTGAAATATTTTTTTTGTGTTGTCAAAGAGGAGAGAAACTTCAGCAAGGCCATTGGCTTTTCGCGATGCGGAACCGTTGAAGATAACATCAGTCATCTCGCCACCACGAAGGCTTCGGGCGCTTTGTTCGCCTAGTACCCAGCGGATCGCATCGACAATATTGCTTTTGCCCGAACCATTGGGCCCAACGATGGCAGTGATCCCAAGAGGGAAATTAAAGTCTGTTTTATCGGCAAACGATTTGAAACCGGTTAATTCCAAACTTTTTAACATGCAGAATTCCGTTTAAGGTGTAGCCCAGGGCAAGGTGCCCTGGCGCCCCCGGTAATAAACTATTTGTCTTGCCCATTTTTTAATCGCTCTGCAGTTGCTTTTTCCTTGGTTGCAGGTTTTTTGTTTAGCAGAGCTTCCTGATCCTCAGTGTTTGAAAAACTCAAAGGTTTAACAGGGGCATATAAATTAGGGGTTGCAGAAGGATCGGGTCTGGCATCCATTGCGAGTCCGATTTCTTCATTTTTCCCTTTTTTCATTTTTCCAGCCTTAACCAAATCATAGACCGAAACAGCTTGGGGAAGAGCATCATTTCTTACCCTGCAGCTAAGGGCCTGAGTCGTATCAGCTTGGCGAAGTAGTTCGGTGACATCTGGATAAAGAGCGCCCATATCTGCCAAAGTTTGAAGTATCTCATTGACGGTTAGGCCAGTTGATTTCCTCATGGTTTTACCGCTCCGTAGAGGAATGCGCGAGATATTACACTTTTCATCATCTTTGCCCGATGTAAGAGTAAATTCACCTGCAAGTAACGAGAAAGGTGGCCTAAAGGCTGGTTCTTTGCCAAACAAAACGATCTCTGGGCGCTTACTTGTAGAGATATGAACCATGCCAGGCGTGTCAGGTGAAACCCGATGTAGCCAGAATGATTCGTTCAAAAATTCGCCCTGAATTGTTTCGTTCTTTTCGTCAAGTGCCCGTAAGGCCCGGAATGCTCCATAGCGGGTTTCATCATCTGTGCATGAGTAAAGAATTTCGCGTAACTTGACTTGGCAAATAGCTTCATCAAGTGATGCCATTGCTGTAAGTGAAAAGGCCCTGAGCATGGGTTGATCAACAACGGATCGTGCCAATTCTTCTCCACAAGAAGGACTGCCCAAATAAGCCAGCGATTCTGCAGAACTAAATCGAATCAATGGATGTTCGTTCTTTAGGCCGTTCTTTAAAGTGTTAATGGTTTCTTGACCTAATGCTTCAAGTCTAAGTGCTGCGGTTACGCAACGACTAGGATCCATAAGGTCTTCATTAAGTTTTTTGATGTAGTTGGCGCGTCCTTGTCCGCCTTTACCTGAATCGTTTTCTCTGGTGGGAATGAGCCTTACCACTCTAAGAAATCGTGGATGATTTAATTTGTACTGTGTGGGAACCCTTAATGAAACGGAGATATTGTTTTTAGTGCTGGCAATAACAGCGCCTGGATCGCCTTTGCTGATTTGGAAAGTTTCATTTATTTGATCTGAAATCATGCCTGATACGCGTGCAAATTGTTGATCTTGATTCAGAATAAGAGTGAAGGGCCAGTCGATTTGTGTTTTTCCACCGCTCCAAATTCTGCCCGATTTTACCCTGCCTTCATCATCTTCACCCGCCTTGCCAAATCCTACTAAAAGTGAGCCTTCAGCCCTTGCAACAGGGTGACCTCGCAAAGTGCCTTTGGGCCCTGAGTATGTTGGAGAAAGATTTTTTGCAAAATCGTAGTTATATAAAATACACTCTTTTAAATATCCGCCTTGTATGCTTGTTGCCTTGCTGCGAGGTGGTAGAGTTACTTCGATATCCAAGGCATCGCCCTTGCGAGTTCCCGGGGGTATAGATGCAGATACCATAACTAAGGCTACTGTATTGTTTGCAAGCATTTCTTTAATATTTCGAACGCCTTGCTTGCGAAGATCATCTTCCAGCATGGTTCGATTGGCATCACTGGTTGGCGCAGCGCCTGTTCCATCTAGCCCTACTACTAATCCAATCCCGCCTAAAGGAAGAGGGTCTGCATTTCCGACCGTACAAAATTCGCCCAGTGTGCGAACTCCGTAGCGATCGCGTTCCGTTTCTTCTTCTGCAACTAACCTTGGAGTTTGATGCATGCATCCGGGCAGAACTGATAGGAAAGCAAGCACTAATGCAATGCTCCAACGAATAGCTTTGGGTGATTTCTTTTTCATATATGATTTACTTCGCATGAATACACCTTCCGTCTCGAACCAAAGGACCAGTAAGAAAATCTACCGGCGTAAAAATCTTTACACCATCTCATGAAGTTGGGAACAATACCTATTTGAAGAATCAAGTCAAGTCGAGAAGGGTTGGTAAAAGCGAGGGATTTTCATGGAAATAGATAAGGGAGGAAAGCGGGGCAAGAGAATTGCCGCTTTTCCTCCCTTAAAATAGTAAGGACTTTATTTGTAGCGAGTTAACTTAAACTTTTTTGCACGACCTCTTTCATTTTCTCAAGCCCGGTTTTTGCAACCAAGTTCGCATCCTGCATCCAATAGTCTCGATTGAATAGCTCTAACGAAAGAAAGCCATTAAACCCATTGTTGCGTAAAGTTTTCAGCATGCTTGTTAAAGGTGCAATACCATCGCCTGGATAAACCCGATCCTTATCTTGAATCTCGGTCGAATTTAAATTCTTTGGGTAATCATTCATATGAAAAACTTGCAGTGCGCCTTGCCCAAGTTGTTTCAACCCTTCGAAATCGGACCCACCTTTAAATAAATGGTAAACATCAGCTAATATGCAGGCGTCTTTGTGTTTAGCCTCGATTGCGATTAATGCCACTTCTCCAAGTTTGCTCAGGTTTTTTGAAAAGCCCCAAAGTTCAACTTGGGGAATCACGCCGATGGAACTCGCAGCAATAAGCAATTCACGGTATCGCTGGGCTGCAGCATATAAATCAATCCCAGGCTTGTTGGTAGCACCAACAGGTGGTGCAGCAAGCCTTTTCCCTCCAAGCAATGCAAGATTATCCATAGTCTTTTTTGCAAGCTCGATCGCTTGTTTTCGTTTTTCATCATCGTCAACAATCCACTCAAAGAACCCGATGGCACTTTCCATGGTCAGGCCACTATCTTTAATTCGCTTGCCCATATCCTTGAGGTTTCCACCATCTTTGATGAATTGGTCAATATCGCTAATCCAAGGTTCGATTGCGTCGTAACCAGCCTTGGCAGCAACTTCGACTTGGTCTTTAAGAGGAAGTTTCTGCCCGCGGATGGTGCTAGTGTTCAGCATGAATTTGAAAGGTTTTTTATTGTCTGCAAATGCCAGCAGTTCTGTGCCAGAAAGCCCGACGATCGTTGCGCCAGCAAGCAAGCTTCTGCGTGATAAGTTAATCATGATATCTCTCCTCTTGAAGATCAGTAACAAAAGTTCAATTATGTACAATTCATTTGTAATAATCCAGTTGATTGAAGATTTTAAGTGCTATTTGTCAGGGAGCGAGATTCAGGAGAAGCGATTTATTTGCGTGGCGGAAATGTTTTCCGAACTGCATTAATAAGCTCATCAAATTTGGATAGAAATTTAGAGCGATCCTTTGCGCCCATGGGGGAAGGGCCCCCCGAAACCAAATTACTTTGGCGAAGTTCTTCCATAAGACTGCGCATTCCCAGAGCCGTGCCGATGTCATTTTCTGTGAATTGTTTTCCTTTGGCATTTAGAACGAGCGAACCTTTTTCGAGGCAGCGTGCAGCAAGTGGGATATCAGCAGTAATGACAAGATCACCCGGGCCCGTGTTTTCAGCAATCCAATCATCTGCAGTTCCAAATCCTGGACGAACTACCATGGTGAATAAGGGGTTTGCAGGTACCCGCATGGTGGAATTTGCTACGACTTCAACTTTCATGGAATATCTGCAGGCGACGCGATAAATTTCGTCTTTGACCGGGCAGGCATCAGCATCGATGAAAATAATATGCATAATTCTTAATGTATGCGATTTTAAGCGTAAAAGACTGTTTCTAACTGAAAAAATTCCAATAAACTTCGTAATTGTTGCATGTTTCGGATTTAAGGATAGGGGTGGGATTGTCGAATGAAGAAGAGGGCTAAAAAGCTTGGAATTTAGGGTTTAACATTTCCTAATGCTGCGAAATAGTGCTATTATAACCTTGTACTAGCACACCAAGAGGCTTGTCATGAATCAAATATCTTCGAAAAAGTTTTGCGATGGAGTTAACAGGCGTAATTTTCTCCGTGTTGGGGCATTGGCACCTTTTGGCGTTACCCTGCCCGGCATTTTTCAAGCCGAAGCTGCTTCCAATATCAAAGGTAATCAGCGTTCTGTCATTATGATTTATCTTTCAGGTGGGATGGCTCATCAGGATAGTTTTGATCTTAAGCCAAATGCGCCAACAGAAGTCCGGGGCGAATTCAAACCCATCCCAACCAATGTTTCAGGTATCGAGATATCCGAGCATTTGCCAAAGCTTGCAGCATGTGCTGATAAATACATCATATTAAGATCTCTTGTTGGTCAAATTGATGAACACTCAAGTTTCCAGAGTACCACCGGTTATCCGATGTCGGTTACCAAACGAGATAATAAGCCCCACTTTGGTTCAGTGATTTCCAAGGTTCAAGGTCAGGTGAATCCCTCTGTGCCTGCGTTTGTCGATCTTTTCCCAACCATGCAGCATAAACCTTATAACAGCCCAAGTTCTGGGTTTCTCGGAAGGGCATCGTCCGGGGTCAGGTTGGATGGCGAAGGCATTGATAACATGAAGCTTCAAGGGTTGACTTCAAGTCGCTTTGAAGACCGAAAAATCCTTCTGGATCAGGTCGACGCTTTCCGTAGAAATGCAGATCGGTTGGAAGTTTCTGGCATGAACCAGAATTATCAGCGCGCATTTGAAGTTCTTACTTCTAGCAAGTTAGTTGAAGCCATTGATGTGACTAAGGAACCTTCGAAAGTGCGTGAGCGCTACGGTAAAGGTTCAAGCAAGCATTTGGGCGATGGCGGCCCGCTCTGGAACGATCAACTTCTCATGGCCCGTAGGCTTGTTGAAGCAGGGTCCCGCTGCGTTACGGTTGCTTATGGATTTTGGGACACGCATGGTAATAACTTTAAGCATATGAAGCAGCATTTGCCTACTTTTGATCAAGGGGTATCTGCACTTATTGAAGATATCTACGCACGTGGGATGGATAAAACCACTACCGTATGTGTGTGGGGTGAATTTGGCAGAACTCCAAAAATCAATAAAGATGCGGGTAGAGATCATTGGTCTAGAGTGAATTTCGCATTACTAGCGGGTGGCGGAATGAAAACCGGACAGGTTATCGGATCAACCGATAGCAGTGCTGGTTCAGCCAAAGATAATCCCATTAACTATCTTGATGTTCTTGCAACCATCTACAGTAACATGGGTATCGATCCACATGCGATGGTGGTGGATATCAGCGGTAGGCCAAACCCTATTTTGCCAAGCACGGTAGCGCCGATTAGCAGGGTTTATAGTTAGGATCCTCAGCAATAAAAAAAGCCCGTCGTTACTGACGGGCTTTTTGTTTTTACCAGCTTGTTTTTACTTATCTTTCTTGACATCAACCCAATGATTGGTCTTGGCTGATTCTAAAACTGCATCGCAAATGCGCTGGGTTTCAAGAGCGTCTCTGAAATTGGGGCCGACAGGTTTTCCGGTTCCCAATGAAGTAACAAAATCTGCAACTTCATGAATAAAACTATGTTCGTAACCAATTTGCAAACCAGGAACCCACCAGTTGCTCATGTAAGGATGATCGCCATCGGTTACATGTATGGATTTCCACCCGCGTAGTGGGCCTTCATCTTTGTAATCAAAATATTGCAATCGGTGCAGGTCGTGAAGATCCCAGAAAATCGAAGCGTTTTCGCCGTTGATTTCGAAGGTGTAAAGTGCTTTGTGCCCACGAGCATATCGGGTGGATTCAAAGCTTGCGAGGGATCCATTTTCGAAATGGCCCATGAAGGTACAGGCATCATCAATGGTGACTTTTTCCATTTTGCCAGTTAGGTTGTGCTGCCTTTGTTTGACAAAAGTTTCGGTCATAGCACTAACATCATGAATCGAGCCATTAAGCCAGATTGCAGTATCGATGCAATGAGCAAGAAGATCGCCTGTAACGCCGCTGCCAGCCGCTTCAGAATCGAGTCGCCATAATGCAGCGCCCCCTTGTGGAAGCTCTGGGTTGATGGTCCAATCTTGGAGGAATTTGGCACGATAATGGAATATCTTCCCGAGTCGGCCTTCATCGATCAGTTTCTTAGCAAAGGTAACAGCGGGTACCCTGCGGTAGTTGTACCAAACGATATTTGGGACGCCTGCCTTTTCAACAGCCTCTACCATTTTCAGGCCTTCTTCACCGTTCATTGCCAAAGGCTTTTCGCAAAGGATGATTTTTTTGTGGGCAGCAGCGTAAAGAGCGATTTCAGCATGAATGTTGTTGGGCGTGCAAATGTCAATCGCATCGATATCTTTGCGTTCGATAAGTTTGCGCCAATCAGTTTCAATGCTTTCGTATCCCCAAGTATCGGCAAAGGCCTGTGCCTTTTCAGCATTGCGTGCGCAAACAGCTTTTAATATTGGTTTATAGGGTAAATCAAAAAACAAGGGTGCTTTTACATACCCATTCGAATGTGCTTTCCCCATGAATCCGTAGCCTATCAGGCCGATGTTTAGAGGTTTTTTTGACGAAGCCATGACCATCTCCAATCTGTTGAAGTTTAAGTGTTACTGTGTGAAATTGTTTATGATTTGGAACCATGAGCATCACGAACCGCAATCATGGCTGCAAGAATCTTGTTCCAAGTTTCTTGAGTTTCAAGAACCTTGTTCGGGAACATGCAACCATCCCAGCAGATGTGTTGAATGCCGCGCCCTGCGTAATCTTTAAGCCAGTATCCTGAAGCTTTGGTGATATCCAGCTTGCCCTTAGGATCATCGGCAAGGCAATGCCTGCCTGTCTTATCGTGTGAACCCGTGCCGTGTACTGTGCCATCGTTTTGAGCAACATGGAAGTCGATGGTCCAAGGGCGTAGGGCATCGGTCATTTTGGTGTAAGCAGCTTCGAATTCTGGATGGGAATAGCCTTCCTTTAAAAGTGCATCTTCAGGTGCATTGTAGCCCATGAGGTAGAGGTAGGTGTGTGCAAGGTCGGCTTGAAAACCAACAGTGCCTGGCATGCCCGTTTGTTCCAGCAGGTTTACCATATGTTTCCAAGAATGCATGCCACCCCAACAGATTTCTCCTTCAGCGGCAAGGCGTTCGCCATGGGCTGCAGCCACGATGCCGGCTTCGCGGAAAGTCTCAGCGGTTTTTTTAGTATTACCAGTGGGGTCTTTAGCCCAATCGGAAGGCCCGCCAGCAGCATCAATACGAATGATGCCGTATTTTCGAACCCCGTGATCGTTAAGAATACGAGCGATCCTGCATGCTTTTTTAACAGCGAGGACAAATTTTGCCCGTTGATCTGGGCTGCCAAAAGAAGAATCACCAACAGTGCCCGGCCAAATTGGAGCAACGACAGAACCAACATTCAGGCCTTTGCTTGCGATTTTGTCTGCCATCTTTTTAATATCGTCAGTGCTGGCATCCGGGTCGGTGTGGGAATGAAAAAGAAAGAGATCAACTCCATCGAACTTCTGCCCATTAACCTGAGCTTTTACCGTAAAATCCAGCATGTTATCTAGGCTGATGGGGGGATGATCTGTGCCAGGTTCTTTGCCAACCAAGCCAGGCCACATGGCGTTATGTAATTTCAAGGTGCTGTTGCTCATGGGAGATCCTCATTAAACTATACTTTTTCACACTTATACCAAGCATTGTCATACCGCTTTGCGGGCTTGAGGGCAAGAAAAACTAGGGTGATTATTTTTTTGTTTGGAAATGCTCAAAGACTATAAGTCCGATTTTCCCGATTAAAATCTCGGCACTATTTTCAGATGTCCATCGTTTGTCTTTGTTTTCTGCAGTGAGAACACAAAGTACAACAGGTCCCCCATCAAAATACAAGATTCCTGCATCAGTTCGGGCATCTGAAACTGCACCTATTTTGTGCGCAATAGATTTTAGTTTGCCAGTTAATTCTCTGGGAATCATATCCTTGTCTTCACACTTTTTTAGATGCTCAATCATGGCGGTGCAAGACTTCTCGGTTGCAGCTTTGTTGCTATAAATCAGTTCGAGAAGGTCTATTGTTTCTTTAGCGGTAGTTGAACCCAGCCCGTATTTCTTGGTTTGCTCTGGAGCAATTGAAGTTGTTGATCCTTTAAAAACCTTGGCATTGATGCGTGTGTTAGGAAATCCCATCTGGGTTAGGATTGTATTCACGGTGCGGATTCCAATATGATCCAACACAAGATTGGTAGCAGTGTTATCAGAGTAGGCAATCATTAATCTAATTGCGTCTTTAAGAGGGAAAGATGCTCCCTCGGAGAAATTACTGGTAAGAATTCCACTGCCTGGCACTTTGTCTTCTTTTTGCAACAGAACCATGTCGTTCAACTTAATTTCGGATTGATCAGAAAGTCTATAGGCTGCTGTCATGATTCCAAGCTTTATAAGGCTAGCGGTGGGCATAACCAAATCGGCTTGGTGATAATAAGTTTCGCCAGAAGTAAGGTTTTTGATGCCGATAGCGACTTTGCCCTCATGCGCTTTGATCAACGGTGAAAGTTTATCCGAGAGGGAGGGCGGTTGTGCTAAAGAAAATGTTGCAGTTGAAAAAAGAAAGATCCAAGCGATGGGATATACCCAAAGCTTGGATCTAGCTGTGAAAGAAGGTGAAAGATTATCCATGTAAATGGGTTCTTGATTAACGTTTTTTCTTTCTGTAGTCGCCAATTGCTGGTGCATCAATGTTGGTGTGAGGACCAAAATAGCGTAAGGAAACCAAAGGCTCGAGGCCTGTGTTTTCGAACGTCACACCTTGGACCGCTGCTTCGTGGCTAACAAATACCTCGTCATCGGTCAGTTCGCCAAACCTAATCATTGCAGGGGTTTGGAGAGCGTGCTTGCCGATTTTTCCTGTACCTTGAACCGTGATAAGGCCGTATGCGCCACGATCTTTGATCGTAACTTTTACGCCTGGGTTGATGGTTAGTTCCTTAGCAGAGAAAAGTTCTTCGCCATCGATTTTGCCATAAACTACCCAGCGATCGACATAGCCTTCAGATTCAGTGTCGGCCACAGCGATTGGTTCAAGATAATGACTATCTTTAAAGTTTGGATTGATATTGCCATCCCAATCGAGTTGATTGACGATGAAATCGATATCGTGATGTTTTTCTTTGGGCATGTCTTTGGTAAGAAGATGCCATGGAACAGCGCGACCTTCGACCATGCTTTGATACATTGCGAAAACATCAGAACCCCATTGTGGTTCGTAGGTGACCAATGAACCTGGAGCATGAAGAACGCATGGCGGAACCAACCAACCAGTACCAGGTTGCAGTTTGTAGGCTTTGCTGAAGTTAAGAATTCCATTATCCCCTTCATTCCAGCGCTCGAGGCATTTGCGAAGGTCTTCTTTGGTGGTACCGGGTTCCAAGCCAAAGAAAGTGTAGGGGAAGTTATTGCCCACGGAATTAAGCTGGGGTGGGAAATAATAGGATTCAGGTTTGCCTTCCTGACCGACCTTTGCAGCCTGATTTTTACTCTGGTGCATGTGGTGGGGGATAGGGCCCATGTTGTCAAAAAACTTACTATAAACAGGCCACTTTTGGTACTTCTTCCAGATTGCTGCGCCTACCAACTTTTGACCTTCGACATCTACCGCATCTTTGAGCAAGAAGGATCGCTCGCCATTCACCACAACATAGCTATAGCCTTCGTCAATTTCACGATTTTCGTTGGCAGCAGGGGTGGTTGAAGCAAACCATCGTTCATCAATGCCCCCACGATGGGCACCGTAGGCATAAAGATCCTGTGGTGCAAGTTTGATTCTTCGGCCTGGCATAAGGAAACTGCGTGGAACCCAAGTAGGCGCCAGTCTTAAGATGCCATCGCCTGCTTCGATTGCGTTTCGAATTTTGCTATCAGAAGCTTTGATGATTTTCTTTTTGGTTGTTGATTTAGCCATGGTATTAAGCCTCTTTCAAATGGAATAATGGTTATAGTAATTCAAATATACATTCGATTTCAACGGGAATACCACCGGGAAGGGTATGCGCAGAAACAGCACTTCTCGCACCCACGCCGTTCTCTTCTCCAAAAATTTCTGCCATCAATTCTGAAAACCCATTGATCACTTTGGGTTGGTCCTTGAAATCAACGGTACAGTTAACCCAGCCAAGAGTTTTCACAATTCGTTTAACCTTATCTAACGAACCAATGGTTTCTTTGACAGTTGCAAGCACATTGATCGCCACGGCTTTGGCAGCTTCTTTGCCTTGCTCTAAGGTAAGATTTTCTCCCACTCTGCCGTTCAGAGGTGTGGATTCGTGAACTTTAGCAGGGCCATGGCCTGAAACATAAAGCATGTTACCAACTTGAACAGCAATTTTATATTTAGCCACGGGTTTAGGTGCTGGAGGAAGCTGAATGTGGAGTTCTTGAAGTCTAGTTTCCGGTTTGCTTGCCATTGCGTTGCCTTTCAGAGTTTTAATACAAATATTTAACAGTTCTACTTTTATCGTTTCTTAAAGGGATGAGGTCAAGTGTTGTTTTAATAATTGTATTTAAGGGCGATCAATTGAACCATAGATCCCAAGATTCAGGTAATTCAAATCGTTTGCCAAATCGGGAGACATAGTTAGCGGAAAGGGCTTCCCAATAATCTTGGCCTTTAAGCCTTATCCAAGGCCCTGGGCCGCCTGTATGCGCCGGCCATCCCATCGCTCTTACCGCCAAGAAATTTAGATCTGCTTCTGTTTTGAAAACATGGTCTGCTCTGATATTTGTAAATTCAATAAGTATAGTAAACAATATGCGTTCGCGCCCCTCGCGCACTTGATTTACTTTACCCATGGAATTGCTCACGGGGTCGATTTTGCGTTTTAAACTATGTTTTGCTAGATTCTGCGCAAGTAGGTTTGGCCACCAAGAGTTTTTGTGGTGCAAAAACCACCCTTTACCTTCTTCAATCCCCAACCATAACCGGGTTCGCATTTGGGAAAAAAGTTCGTGAGTTTCAATTTCAAATGGATATTGCTGAGCAAAAAGTTTAGTGATCAAATCTAAACCAAGCCAATCAGCCCAGAATAATGGGCCAAATTGAAAGCCCCACTTTCTTAGGGAGTTTTCGATCTTTTCTAATGAAACTCCTTCGGCAAGTAGCTCCACATTTTCTTGAAAACCAGATAGTAAAACTTTAGTCGCAATGCTGGATTTTGTGTTGCTAATTGTAACTGTGGTCTTGCCTAATCGCGAAATCCATGCCAGCAAAAAATCTCGCTTAATCAGCGAAACAGTTTCTGGGATGACCAATTCGCAGCAAGGAAATCTTCCTAAAGGGTATTGCTGAAACAAGCAGGCATCCTCGCCTAGCCAAGGAACTGTTTCCTTTGATTTGATAACCATGCAGTCTGGATAATTATTTTTGAATAGATCGATATCTGTTGCGCTGAAAAAACTATGGGCAGTTAGAATGGCGATATCGGGCTTTTCCTTGAATGGGGCGTGGGTGGTGCCATCGATTAAACTGAGCCGTTTTTCGACTTCCACTGCGTTCCATATTCCTTTTCGAATGGTTTCATGCATGAGTCGGTTTAATGCCAAAAGCGTATTTCCAAGCCCTTCCGCAGTTTTTCCTTGGATGGAAACCTGAATCCCACGGGATGCATGTAGAAAAGCCCATTCTGCAACAGTTTTCCCTTCGCCAATCAGGGCGACCCGATTGGGGGCAGGGGTTTCCACCGGGGCAGTCGGAATACGAGAAATGTCTTCGAGTGCAAACTTCACCAGATTTTTACAGGTTGGCGAAGGAATTAATCGTTGGCTAAGCTCAGCGATTTTTTGTTCAGCAATAGCAGAGTTTTTGAGGGTGACCAAATTAGAAACCAGATTAAGTGTTTGTCTGGGAGCTTGAACTTCTTCGGGCGTGTTTTTTTCAATAATCCTGTTGAACGCCCTATTCAAGATGGCTCTGCCTGCGAAATTCTTTTCTAATAACATCGAGCGAAGAGATACGGGTGCCGAAGTACGGTTATTCTTTTTCCCCTCGTTTAAAGCAATTCCCATTAATCTGGTAAATTCAGACCGAAGTTGAGGCTCTGTTTGCGCAATACCATCTGCAAGCCGATTATGGAAAATCTCTCTGGCTTTCCATCGTGCTCCAAAAACCACGAGTTTCGTGGTCTTCTCAAGCCCAATAATCTTGGCCAGAGAATAAATGGAACCAAATGCAGGGCACCCGCCAAGCTCGACTTCCGGAAATGCAAAGATGGTGTTTGGGCGCTCGTAAACCAGTCGGTAATCACAAGCCAAAGCGAGTTCCAATCCAGCACCCAAACAAGGACCGCTGATAGCCGCAATAGTAGGCGCTTTAAGATCCCGGAGTTTTTTATAAACCCGCATCCCTTCTTCTTGCCAGTATGCAACATTTCCATTTACCTGCAATTGTTGCCATTCATGCAAATCCGGCCCAAAAGCAAAACCCGAAGTTTTCCCGCTTCGTAAAGTTATGATTGGAATTGATGGGATTTCGTCGAGTTTATCCAAGCCTGCATCTAAATCGCGAAGAAGGGAAAGATTGACTTTATTTGCTGATTCTCCCTTAAAATCCAACACAATCATGATGGTTCCATCTTGGTCTTTTTCAATTCGAACCGTATTGCTGTTGAAAATCACCATCAGTAGATCCACATATTAAATAAAAAACTATGTCCAATAAGCAATTGTCTAGTATCCTCTATCAAGGTAAGAGTAGCAGCAGAAAATTCTGTTAAAACTGCAAAAGAAAAGGTGTTGTTCATGAACTTGCCCTTGGCGATTACTAAAACTGAAATCGTAGGATTTCCTTGCAGACGGGGGAAAGTACGCGATGTTTACGATCTGGGCGATAAGCTTGTTATCGTAACCACAGACAGAATAAGCGCATTTGATTGGGTTCTTGCGGATGGTGTTCCCGACAAAGGGAAAATTTTGACGCAGCTAACTTTGTTCTGGATGAATTTACTCAAGGTTGAAAATCATCTGATCAGCACCGATTTAAATGAAATGGGCCCAGCCTTTTCAAGTCAGAAAACAATACTTGAAGGCCGTACTATTCTTGTAAAAAAAACAGATGTTGTGCCGATCGAGTGTGTGGTTCGGGGTTGGCTTGCTGGCTCAGGTTGGAAAGAATACCAGTCATCTTCAACCGTATGTGGTATCAAGCTGCCCGCCGGTTTAATGCAAAGTTCAAAATTGCCTGAACCTATTTTCACGCCAGCAACCAAGGCTGAAACAGGGCATGATGAAAATATTTCATTTGAACAAATGGTCAAAGAAGTTGGTTCTGAAACTGCAAGTATTCTAAGAGACCGAAGCATTGATATTTATTTACGGGCTGCTGC
Organism: Candidatus Kuenenia stuttgartensis; assembly: GCA_945897965.1. GTDB lineage: Bacteria > Planctomycetota > Planctomycetia > Gemmatales > Gemmataceae > UBA969. The sequence continues at coordinate 14,838 of CAMDHK010000063.1, forward strand.
ATATGCTCATGAAAAAGGTATAATTCTTGCAGATACGAAGTTTGAATGGGGGAAGTTGCAGTCGGGAGAAATCATTTTGATCGATGAGGCCCTTACTCCTGATAGTTCGCGATTCTGGGATGAGAAATCCTATGCCACCGGAATTAGTCCGCCTTCATTCGATAAACAATTTATTCGCGACTGGCTCGAAACTACAACCTGGGATAAAAATAGTCCGCCTCCAGCGATGCCCCAAGCAACTATCGAGCAAACCAGGCTGAGATATCTAGAGGCGTTCAAGATTCTTACAGGCAAAGATTTTTTGTGAACCTAAATCAAATAGGGCAAGTGCATCGCTTGATCTATTTGTAAAGTCGCAATCCTACGGGTAACGAATCGCCTAGGAGGTTGGATTGGCTCTCTTTTGCGAGAGGCACAAATTCTTCTAGGCATTTGATCCACTCTGCAGGTATTTTCTTATCTCTGATTTTTGTCAGGATGCTATTGCGTAAATCTTGATCGAGGTCGAGAGCCCGCTGCCCTGTGATTCTTCCCATTTGCGATAGGCAAAAAGCCCAAGTCGTTTCTTCGGAAGCGTGGGAAGGTTGGAATTCCAATAATCTGGTAACCCATTGCGAAACAATTTCTGGATGCAAAATCGAATTTAGGGGCCCATAAATAAGAGCCCGTGATGCAAGTCGGGTAAGTGACCAAAATAAATAAGGTGGCAGGGGTGTTTTCTTAAGCGATCGAATTAAGGTGTTACCCATGTTTTCTTTTGTTTTAAGGTCCAGCCTTTCAAAGGAAGCTGCTGCACGCCACATCTCCACCAATTCATTTTGCAACGGCTTGGCAACCGGTTTGTTCGGAATAGGCAGTATTATGTTGCGAATTCTGTCGAAAAGGGATTGTTGTTGATTGGATGAAAGTCCGCCAGAAACCCTGCGCCAAAGAATCCAAAACTCTGCTCCAGATTCCACAAATCTGGGCATGATCGAAGATTTGGAACGGTCATCGCGTGGCGGAGCGATTAATTCTTTCCATAGTTTGTCCAACCGGATTTTGTCTCCCGGTGCACCGTAACCCGGGCGTAAAAAGAAACCCGCTAGATTGCTCCAACGCGATGCTAGATCGGGAGAAAGCAGTCTGTTCGGTGCCAATGAAAAGAGATCATCCCAGAGCCTTCTACATAGGCCCAAGGGCCAATCGTCTCTGCCCGCATCTAAAATATTTTCAAGAACTTTGGGAAGAAGCTTGGGGTCGATTTCTGGAGCACTATTGGAAAAGGTTTTATGAAGACATTCGATTGCAGCGATTGCAGTTGCTTCAGGCCAGGTGTCGCCTGTGTTTTCTTCATCGGAATTTGAATCAGAACTTTCAAAAGAATCGCGCAGATTAAATTCCAGCTTCCATTCGTTAGATCCTTCTTTTGCAATACACCATAATTCCAAAGTGCCTAATGCTGTTGCCTGCGATTTTAAATTAACCGGGATGCCCTTAACCCCGGATCGTTTTCCACCCCTTAAAATGGTTTGTAATGGCGGCAATGATTGAAGTTGCTTTTTAGGGATTTTGATGACAGTCCCAGCCTGATCCTTGCTTCTTAATGTGGAGGTAAACAGCGGAAATATGACGGGTTGGCCAATTGCCAACTCAAGTTCGTTTTGGTCGAGGGTAAGAGTTTTTCCTTCTTCGTGATGTTTGGGCAAAACGCATATTAAGGTTTCTTCGCCTGAGTCGTTGCCTACTCCAAGGTAATAAGATTTTGCAAGTCCGCCTCCGATATGTTTGCCTCCAGAATGTTTAAGCCATGCAAACCAAGCAGCGCCCTCAGCAACGGCGAGGTCAACCGAGGGGTTTTCGAAAACAGCAGTTGTTTGTTTGTTTGGATCACTATTGCCCCAGTCGTCAATCACCGTGAGGATCTGGTTTTGGAGTTTTTTGGAGCGAAAGACTCCGCCATTAAATAACACCGCAGCCGGTGCTTTAAAGGATGCAGATTCAGATTGGGAATTAAGAAAGCTTGCAAGGTGTTTTGTGATTGCTGGGTCTGAAACATAGGGCAGGCCCATTTCGTGAAGCCCGGTTTGTGAGCTTGATTTAAGGGGCGCAGAATCTTTGTTTACAAGAGGAAAGAACCCATCCAGAATAAAAGAGGCTGCCTCTTTCGAGGAAAGTTCTGCCCGGATCAAGCCTGCAACAATGGATCGGCCTCGCCCCATGATGTTGATGGGGATGGTTTCTGGTGGCGTATCAGAAAGTATTTGTTCCTTGGCATTTCTGCATGCTTGAGTGAGTTGGATATATTGGGATGCATCAAGTTTTGTACCTGGAGGGAATCGAGACTCCATTAGTTTTGCCAAGGCCAAGTCCATATTGTCTCCACCTAAAAGAAGGTGGTCACCCACTGCTTTTCGCAGAAAGTTGATTGCGCCATTTTCGCTTATGGTTTCAATCAGGGTGAAATCGGTGGTGCCTCCGCCAACATCGATTACCAAGCATTGCATACCTTCAGACAATTCGATTTCTTTAGTTTTATTTTGCTGATGAAGAGAGAGCCATCGGTAAAAAGCAGCTTGGGGTTCTTCTAGAAGTAGGACATTCTTAAGGCCAGCAAGTTTTGCAGCCTCCATGGTCAGGCTTCGTGCAATGTCATCAAACGATGCGGGAACAGTTACCACAACGGTTTGATTTTCGAGTGGTTCAGTAAGTTGGCCCAGCGAAACAGAATGATTCCAGCTTTCAACGATATGCTTTAAATATTTGGCAGAAACATCCAGTGGGGAAAGCCTTGAAACCTCGGGAGGGGCCGCCCACGGAAGCAAGGGCGCTTTGCGATCAACTCCCGGATGGCATAGCCAAGATTTTGCAGAGGATACAAGCCTTCCCGGTACCTTGGCACCTTGCGAGCGGGCGAAATTACCCACGATGAACGAACGGCTTTT
>CAMDHK010000064.1 GCA_945897965.1 Candidatus Kuenenia stuttgartensis
CCCCGCCGCAATTTTTCTTCAAAAAATTAGTGATGAAGATCTTTTACTGAGATTTTTTATTGGTGTTTTATGGGCTCTTTTCTTTTTTTTACTCTCCAGGGTTATATTGTACTTTGGATTGCGCAAATACAGCGCCTACGGAGCTTGATCATGCTTAGGCATTTGCGCTTAATGTTTTGTTTTGCGAAATTTAGCTTGCTTGGAGAATTAGCTTTCCGTAGCAATTTTCTTTTAAAAATACTTGTCGAACTAATTTGGCTAGGAATTCTACTAACTTTTTTCAAAACTATTTTTGGCAAAAGTTCGAATGTAGCTGGTTGGAACGAGCATGAGTTTTTGTTTTTTGTTGGCGCGTATTATGCGCTTGAAGGGTTTGTTGAAACATTTTTCTTAGAGAACTGTGTCGAATTTTCTGAACTTGTGAGATCAGGAAACCTAGACTTTTGTTTGTTGAAACCCATTGATCCTCAGTTTTTTATCACACTAAGGCGAGTTGATTGGTCTACCGCACCGAAAATATTGCTTGGGTTTATCATGATTAGTTTTGCAATGTATGAAATAGGTAAACCTCTGGAATTGTGGAAAGTTCCCCTATTTTTGATTCTTTTTTTATGCGGTTGTTCGCTTGCTTATAGTTTTCTTTTGCTTTTAACTGCCCTTTCTGTCTGGATGATTAGAAATCAAAGCCTTATGGAGGTTTGGTGGTTATTTACTAATTTGATGAGATATCCAAGGCAGATTTATGACTCTGAATGGGCTTTGCCAATTCGCATGGTATTTGGTTTTATCATTCCTGCATTATTAGCTGTGAGTATCCCTGTCGAGTTTGCTGTTAAAGAAATCAATATTGAATTTACTTTGTTTTTATTTGTGATAGCTGTTGTTTATTTTCAATTGAGCAGAATGTTCTTTAATTACTCGTTAAAATATTATCGAAGTGCAAGCAGTTAGTAAATTAGTGCGTACCGTTCAAGATTACAGAGTCCCAATGTAAGATATATTTGCAATTGCCAATGCATAACTCATCCCCTGGAACAAAAGAACCTTCAAGTACTTTTTTTCCATTTATACTTACACCATTTGTACTTCCAAGGTCACGGATTATAGCTTTGTCTTTAAGTAGAATAATACAGCAGTGTTTGCGTGATATTTTTTGGGAATCAATTTGTACATCGCACTCTTCATGCCTACCTAACAGCAATATCGGTTTATTTAAAACAATACTAGGGCCTTCAGATATTGCAACGAGTTGTGCGGTCATTTTTTAGACCAAAGGGTAAATTTGTATTTTTAAACTATAGCACACTTATAGAAGGTGTGAATAATTTTAAATCAAATACTGTACAGCCGTATACCGTATGCGTTAATATCTATCTTGGATCGCAGTTACAGTGAAATCTTTTTCTCTCAGAGCAGCGCAAGCTTCAACAGCAGCTTGAGCTGCCGCCATCGTTGTTATGCAGGTTACGCCGTGAGTAACCGCTGCAGACCTTATTTTGCCTTCATCAGTTCTCGATCCCCTACCAACTGGCGTATTGAGTATTAAAGCTATTTGGCCATTTTTCATGAGATCAATTAGGTTTGGTCTGCCTTCTTGTAATTTTGAAATCTCCTCGACCGGTAGATTTGCTTTTTTAATTACCGCTGCGGTGCCACGGGTTGCGATCAATTGGTAGCCAAGCTTATGGAGTTTTTTTGCAATGTAAGAAATGTCGCTTTTGTCACGATTGGAAACCGATAAAAATACTTTTCCTTTAAGGGGTAAAGCACTGCTTGCAGCAAGTTGGCTTTTGGCAAAAGCCATGGGGAATGAATCATCGATACCCATAACTTCGCCTGTTGATCGCATTTCGGGGCCTAGGATGATATCCACGCCAGGGAATTTGTTGAATGGAAATACGCTTTCTTTCACGGAGTAATGGGTGGGAGTTATTTCTGTGCTGAAGTTTAGTTCTGCAAGAGTTTTTCCCACCATGACCAATGATGCCAATTTGGCCATAGGGATACCTATTGCTTTTGAAACAAAAGGAATCGTTCTGCTGGCACGAGGATTTACCTCAAGGACAAAAATTTCAACTGGCAGGTCGCCTTCATTGCTAGTATTTGGTATTAATTTTGATTGCTTGTCTGAATCTTCCGAGTGGTCAATTTTTAGACCTGTAATTGCAAATTGCACATTCATTAGCCCTCGAACTTTTAATTCTTTGGCCATTGCCTTTGTTTGTCTTTTGATTTCCTCGATAACATAAGTCGGCAAACTGTGTGGTGGAAGTACGCTAGCGGAGTCACCTGAATGAATACCCGCTTCTTCGATATGCTGCATGACGCCACCTACTGTGGAATCAGTTCCGTCTGAAATACAATCTACATCTGCTTCGATTGCAGATTCGAGGAATTTATCTAAAAGAATAGGTTTTCCGGGTGAAACTTCCATTGCTTTGGTTACATAGCGGATTAAGGAAGATTCATCGTATACGATTTCCATTCCGCGGCCTCCAAGTACATAACTTGGCCTAACAAGAATGGGGTAGCCTACCCTTCTGGCAACATGAATTGCTTCTTGAAGATCGTTGGTGATTCCATTGGGAGGTTGTTTGAGCCCAAGCCTGTTGACGAGGTCTTGAAATCGTTCACGGTCTTCTGCGATATCAATGCTTTCAACACTTGTACCGATTATAGGGGCCCCAGCAGTTTCCAAAGCTTTGGCAAGGTTTAAGGGTGTCTGCCCGCCAAATTGTACTATCAATCCTTTTGGGTTCATTTTTTCGCAAATATTAAGAACGTCTTCTGCGGTTAATGGTTCGAAAAAAAGATGATCGCTTGTATCGTAATCGGTAGATACTGTTTCCGGATTAGAATTAACCATTATGGTTTCGTATCCTGCTTCTCGTAATGCAAAAGCAGCGTGGCAGCAACAGTAATCAAATTCAATACCCTGGCCTATGCGGTTGGGGCCACCGCCTAAAATCATGATTCTTTCTTTTCCTGTAGCAGTTATTGTTTCATCTTCGACAGAAGATTCCCCGGTAAGAGCATTGGTGACGGAAGATTCGTAAGTGGAATAATAATAAGGTGTGTAAGCTTCGAATTCTGCTGCGCAAGTGTCTACTCGTTTGAATACAGGTAGAACACCCAAGGCTTTTCTAACCCTGCGGATTTCCATTTCGCTTGTTGGCCAAATCGCTGCAAGTTGTCTGTCAGAGAACCCATGTTGTTTTGCTTCAAGCATGTCTGCATGATTTACATTGGTTATGTTTTTTAGTGCACGGAGTTTTGTTTCTTGATTTATAATATCAAGGATGTTGTTAAGGAACCAAGGGTCGATTTTTGTTCTGTCATGAATTTCTTCGATGGTCATGCCATCTAAAATAGCGTAACGAAGATACCAGATTCTGTCGGAGTTCGGGATTGCGATTTTAGCAATAATTTCTTCCCGCAAAGGTTGTTTATCGGTTCCCCACAAATCTGCCCGATCGCAACCAAGTCCGAATCTACCAGTTTCTAAACTGCGGAGAGCTTTCTGCAAAGATTCTTTAAATGTCCGTCCGATTGCCATAGTCTCCCCCACGGATTTCATCTGTGTGGTAAGGGTGGTATTAGCATCAGGGAATTTTTCAAAGGCCCAGCGTGGAATCTTGGTGACAACATAATCTATTGTGGGTTCAAAACACGCAGGAGTTTCCCGGGTAATATCATTTCGTAGTTCATCAAGCCTGAAACCTACTGCTAGTTTTGCAGCAATTTTAGCAATCGGAAAACCAGTGGCCTTCGATGCCAGTGCGGATGATCTTGAAACCCGTGGGTTCATTTCGATCGCAACCATGTCTCCATTGGCAGGATTAATACCGTATTGAATATTGCTGCCACCAGTAGCAACGCCTATTTCTCGAATAATCGCCAACGCAGAATCACGCATCTGCTGATATTCTTTGTCGGTAAGTGTTTGAGCTGGTGCAACAGTAATGCTATCTCCTGTGTGAACTCCACAAGGATCGAAATTTTCAATACTACAAATAATAACCACATTGTCGGCGTTATCCCGCATAACTTCGAGTTCGTACTCTTTCCATCCAATAATGGATTGTTCAATAAGAACTTCGCCAACAGGACTTAATTCTAGGCCTCTGGTAATCAACTCATTAAATTCATCTTTATTGTATGCGATTCCCCCACCAGTGCCACCCATCGTAAAGCTGGGCCGTAAAACGGCTGGAAGCCCAACCGTTTCACGAATTTCTTGAGCTTCTGCGAAACTTTTTGCTACCCCACTTGGTGGAACTTTAACACCGATTTTTTTCATCGCATTCTTAAACTTTTGACGATCCTCAGCCTTTTCGATAGCTTCCGGGCTGGCGCCTATCATCTCGACGCCGTATTTTTCAAGTATGCCTTTTTTATAAAGCTCTAAGGCAACATTAAGTGCGGTTTGTCCACCTAAGGTGGGGAGAATTGCGTCGGGCCGTTCTTTTTCAATTATCTTCTCAAGGATTTCCCATTTTATTGGCTCGATATAGGTTCGGTCTGCGATCTCCGGGTCTGTCATAATGGTTGCGGGATTGGAATTTACCAAAATTACGATGTAGCCTTCTTCCCGAAGCGCCTTACATGCTTGAGTCCCGCTGTAATCAAACTCACAAGCTTGACCAATGATAATCGGGCCTGAACCGATGAGAAGTATTTTCTTCAGATCTGTCCGCTTTGGCATAATAAAACTCGCTACTTTTATATCGGAATGGTAAATCGAATAAACAAAACTTATTGATTCGAGTATTATTAACTAACAACTCTATCCAATGAATTATCTTAGCCTTATAGGGGTTGTTTCCAAGATATTTCGTTGGAATATTGAAATATCAGTAATCTTGGTAAGAATTGCAGGCTTTTTTTGTATGCGAGATTTGTTTTTACATCAAGAATTTACAGGGTTTGGCCCCAGCAGCGTTTTACCTGAGGGGGCTGAGCCTGTTTCTGGCCAAATTAAAAAAAATGGCCCAGGTGGGCTTAAGCATCAGGTCAAAGTGCTTGTTCCTAAGGAGCCCGGTATTTATGGGTTAGTAGATTCATCTGGGATTTTGATTTATGTGGGAAAAGCCAAGAATTTGAGAAAAAGGCTGCAATCTTATTTCCTTAAAAAGAAATCGAAAGAAAAAAGGCTTATTAGACGGGCAGTCCTAATCTGTTGGCAAAATTGTTTTTCTGAATTCCATGCTTTTTTAAGAGAAATTGAAGTCATTAATCTGTTCCTTCCCAATGCTAATGTAATGGGAGTTGCCCATAGGCTAAGGCCGGTTTATCTCGTGTTGACCTCGAGTGAGGCCCCAGCGATCAAACTTCGTAAAAAACTGCCTGGAAAATATTTGGAAGCTTTCGGCCCATTTAACCAAGGTAAAACATTGCGTAATGCAATAAATATTTTAAATGAAACTCTAGGGCTCAGGGATTGTGCCGAAAAAACACTTATTCACTTTACTAATCAAAAAATTTTGCTGGAGATGGTGCCCCAGTTTGGTTGTTTACGATATGAAATTGGTAATTGTTTAGGGCCTTGTGCAGGTGGTTGTACTCGAACAGCGTATTTCGAAAAAGTAAGGCAAATAAAAGAATTTTTAAAAGGTGAAACCGGCCCGGTTCTAGAAATTCTTCGTATTCAAATGTCTGAATTTGCTAGTAGCTTACAGTTTGAATTAGCAGGTCTGGTTAAACAAAAAATACAAACTCTTGAGAGATTTAGCCAAATATTGCAGAAAGTGAAAGATTCAGGAAAACTCAATTTTTTATATTGGCAAAAGCTGAGTGATGGGCGGTTTGCGATAAATAGTATTTGTGAAGGGGTTTTGGTTCATGCAGAAATAGTTGAGCAGTTTAAAAGTAAACTCCCATTACCCAAATCTTTGATTGAAAAAATAAAGCAAAAAGTGAAAGATAATAAACAAGTATTGTGGGAATCTTATCAGAAATTACTCATCCAGAGCTGGTTTAAAAAAATGAAAAATGAACTTGACCATACAATACCCTTACCAAAAATCTAGAATTCTGGCGTTAAATTTTGCCCATCCTACCTTCTTGTACAATTGGTCTTGTTTGTTTTTAATTCATTGTTATACCCCGCAAAAGTAAAGTTGATTTTTAGGTCGTAGCGTCGAATCAGGGGAAATAAAACTAATGAAAACATTTTTAATATTACTTATTGTTCCGGTATGTACATTAGCACAATTAGGTTGCGCTCATCATCGGGATCGTGACTATCCACCACAAAATTATTATCAGCAGCCTCCAGCAAACTATTGTGTTCCACAGCAACAAACGCAACCATGTATGCCTGTGCAGGGTGCATCCTATAGCCCTAACACTAATATTCAGGGGAATTGGGCCCAACCTAGGGCAAATTGTGCATGCCCATGATATTCTTTAAATGAAAAGATAAAAGTTGGATATCAGTAGTAATAAACAATTGGCTAATTGCTGGTTGTTTGTTACTATTTGAATCGAATAGGAATTCGTTTTTAGGAAAGGACTTTCAGATGTTGAACCGTGCAGTTTCATTTTTTATACCTGTAATTTTAGTCAATCTGCTTCTTCTTGCAGGCCCAATTTCTGCGAACGCCATATTTCAGGATGATGCAAGTTTAAAAACCTTGATGGTTTATAACTTTGTAACAGGCGAAGAAGCGGTAAAAAATAAAATTATCGAAGTACTAAAAAATAAAGAGAATGCAAAAAAAATAATTGAGAGTGCCCAAAAATTAACTCCTGCAGATTCAAAGAAACTTAATGGTAATGCTTATTGGTTTCTAGCAAGAGTAGCACAGGAATTACGGGAAAATGAAGCCGCATCTGATTTTTACAGCAAATTCCTAGTTGATGCTAAGAATTTAGGGAGTGGTCAAAAAATGGCCGCAGGTTACGGGCCATTGATTCAGATCCTGTTTGATACAAAAAAATACAAGGAATGTGAGAAATTGTGTTCCGAATTTTTGGATATTACGCTTGAAGATGAAGCTGCATTTATTCCAATTTTAAGATTAAAACCAGTGGTTTTTCGCAGAATGGTGCTTTGCCAATCACGGCTAGGCGAAATAGACAAAGCAATTGAGCGCGTTGAGAAACTTTATAAAGATCAGCCTGACAATTGGCTTAATCTCGAGCTTAAAGCTCGAATTCTTAGAGAAGCTGGCAGAATAGCTGATGCAGAGAAATCCTATCAGGATCTTATTGTAAAAATTGATTCGGATAAGCGTTTAGGGAAGGAAGAGAAAGAAGAGTTTCTGGAAGAAATTAAATATACGCTCAGCAATGTTTATGTAGAGCTTAAGAAAATAGATAAAGCAGCAGAAATTCTTAAAGCTCTGGTTGAAAAAAATCCCGATAACCCAACCTATCATAATGATCTTGGTTATATTTGGGCTGACAATGATTTGAATCTAGATGAAGCAGAGAAGTTGATTCGTAAAGCAATCGATATCGAACGAGGTTTAAGAAAGAAAATCAAGAATCTCAAACCTGAATTTGATAAGGATAATTCAGCATATCTTGATAGTCTTGCCTGGGTGCTTTATAAAAAGAAGAATTATGTGGAAGCAAAAAAACTTCTCGTAGAAGCCATCAAAGATGAAGAAGGCCAACATATAGAAATCTTGGATCATCTTGGTGATATTCATAATGCCCTTGGTGAAAAAGCAGAGGCCGCTAAGGTTTGGAAAGATGCAATCAATTCCGCAGGCACTACCAAGAGGGAGCAGGATAAGAAAAAAGAAGTTGAAAAAAAGATCGAGAAGAACAAGTAGTTTATAGCTTAAACGAATAGAGCTGGGCATTTATTGAAGCTCGGCTTTATTTGTTTAATCCCGTCCTAAACTTGTCGTTATCAAAATTATATATTTGTTTTTTCTAGTACTTTTTTACTAGGTTGTTTTCTAAACAATGACATCTCCGGTCTCAATATTTTTTGATATTTCCTTGCCTAATGCCCCTACGTGGTTTTATTTTTCATTGATTTTAGCTTGTGCTCTTTTTTTTAAATTCAATCGATTATTTAGTTTTCGAACTATTGATATTTTATCGATTTTCTTTTTCATGCCTGGTCTTTTACTTATTTTAGAGGGAGGGCATGATCAGCGTGTTTATTTCTCTTGGCTGCTCTTGAGTTGTCTTTTCTGGATGGTGCGTTGTTTATTGGATCTTCTTTTGGAAAGAAGGCCTGCTTTTAAGCCAAATCTCAATGTACCTGGAATGTTGCTACTCGCCTTTGCTTTTTATTTCAGCCTTGTTGCTGTTGCGATTCGTGAGCCAAATTTGCCTGACCAAAGAGAGTCTCGTCCTCAAACCCCAATTGATAAAATCCGGGAGCATGGCGAAAAAATTATCGAAAATCGGGGTGGCCCTGAAGTTGATGTTTCAAAATTAAGACTTTGGGTTGAAAGAGGTTTGACTTTATTTTGTCACCTTCTTATTGCTGTTGGCCTCATTCTTGTTTGTTGGTTTCATTATGATGATTATCACCTTGGTTTTGCTTGTGCGACTTTATATTTCTTGTTGCCATACACCTATATGATGATGCCTTACACCGGTTTAAAAATTGGTCGATGGGATCATTCTTGGTTAATGGCGTTGATGATTTGGGCTCTTGTGTTTCATAAAAAACCGATAGTATCCGGGATATTGATGGGCTTATCATTCGGCAGTTTATTCTTCCCGCTAGTTTTATTACCTTTATGGTTGTCTTATTATCACGATAAAGGGATTTGGCGATTTGTAATTGCATCAATGTCATCTTTTGTTGTAAGCATGATTATTTTTGTTTTAGCTTATGGGGGAAATACGCAATATCTGGCCTCTACATGGATGATTTCTGATTGGATTCCTTGGAAGGAGCCGTTGCCTGATACGCAAAGCTTCTGGCATGGGGTTCATTGGGCATATCGGCTTCCTGTTTTTATTCTGTATGTTGTAATTGCATTATCAGTTTATTTTTGGCCAACTCCAAAAACATTAGGTAATCTGATTGCGTTGTCAGCAGCATTGCTGATAGGTATTCAGTTCTGGTATGCACACATGGGTGGTGTTTATATTTTGTGGTATTTGCCATTGTTGATTTTAGTTGTTTTCAGGCCAAGTGTATTAATTCAACCTAAACCACTTGTTTGAGCATGATTTTTAAAGGATGGGAACTGCAATGGGTTTCTCACGAATTTTAGGACTGATTGTTTTGATTGCAGTCATCGTAATTCCAACCTATGTGTCAAAATACCAGCAAAAGCAGTATCGAAACTTTAGGGTTGTCAAAAAAGGGGTCTTGTATCGAAGTGGTCAAATGACTCCAATTGGTTTAAAGAAAGTTGTCGATGAATATCATATTAAGTCGATTGTTTCTCTTCGGGATTCGTATAATTCTGAAGCTCCTCCCGATGTTCAAGAAGAAGCTTTTGCCCGCGAATATGGTGTGAAGTATCTAAGATTGTCCCCTAAAAAATGGGAGAGTGATAATGGTGAACCTCCAGTAATGGAAAATGTCAGGCAATATTTCAAGTTAATGAAAAACCCTGATAATTATCCAGTTTTAGTGCATTGTTTCGCTGGGATTCACCGTACGGGTTCTTATTGTGCATTGTATCGGATGGAGTTAGAGAAATGGCCTAATGAAAAAGCAATAACGGAACTTAAGCATTTGGGCTATGAGCAGTTGGAAAACGAAAAAGATGTATATAAGTTTCTAAAAGAATTTAAGGCTAGTGAGTGATATGTAATTAAGGTTTGTAAAAAACCTCTAGTGCTCGGATAGCCTTTTTCCACCGGTTTCTTTTATTAAGCCTTATTTCCGAAGTTAAATTTGAACTATATGTTTTGCCTTCCTGCTTAATTGGTGAATTATAATCATCGAGTTTCATAAACCCAGAGCCTAGGCCTGCCAAAATTCCTGCTCCGATTGATGTCATTTCCGAATTTGTACTTGTCTGGATGATTACCCCGGTGGTTTTTGCTAATAGATCGTTGAAATATTTGTTTTCAGTCATCCCGCCATCTGTCGCTAATATTTTTAAAGGGTTAGAACAGTTTGCTGATATCGCTTCTAGTAAGTCTGCTACTTGGTGCGCAACCCCTTCGAGTGCAGCCCGTGTGATTTCTTTTTTTGTTGTTTTTCTTGTTAAACCAAGAATAGTTCCTTGAAAATCACTATTCCAGTAAGGGCACCCAAGGCCTGAAAGTGCAGGGATAAAAACAATGTCTGAATTATGATCCGATTCCAAAGATAAAATTTCAGATTCCGAAGCTTTTTCAAATAACCCTAATCCATCCCTTAGCCATTGAACTGCTGCGCCTGCAATAAAAACGCTACCTTCTAGGCAGTATTGAAGTTTACTGCCTGTCGTTGCTGCCATGGTGGTGAGTAATCCTGTGTCGCTTTTAATTGGGTAGTCGCCTGTGTGACTCAATAGAAAAGCTCCAGTACCGAAGGTGCATTTTGCTTGCCCAGGCGAATGGCAACGATGCCCAACCAAGGAAGCTTGTTGGTCCCCAGCAACACCCATTATTGGAATTCCATCAGGAAGAAAATCTAGCCCTGAGGTAGATCCAAAATTGAAAACGCTAGGTTTAATTTCGGGTAGAATTATTTTTGGGATATTAAAATCAGAAAGTAACTCATCATCCCAATCCCCAGTGTGAATATTCATCAAAAGAGTTCGTGATCCATTTGTATGGTCGGTGTAAAAAGATTTTCCTCCTGAAAGGTTCCATATTAAATAGGTGTCAATGGTTCCTGCAATAATTTTATTGTCATTGCATAAAGATCGATTCGGGTCATAGGTGTTTAAAATCCAGCGTATTTTAGTTGCTGAAAAGTAGGGGTTGAGTAGCAGACCGGTTTTCATTCTTATTTTATGATCAAGATGAATGTTATCTTTGCAATAATCTGAAGTTCGTGTGTCTTGCCAAACTATTGCGTTGTGTAAGGGTTTGCCGTTGGAATTATCCCATACAACCGTTGTTTCTCTTTGGTTGGTAATGCCAATCGATGATATTCGAGAAAAATGGCTTGGGTGTTCATTTTTGAGATTTAAAACAGTTGATTTCACACTTTCCCAGATCTGTTCCGCATTGTGTTCGACCCACCCTGATTTTGGATATATCTGTTGAATGGGAGTGCTGCTAAGTGCAATAATGTTAGCGCTGCAATCCATTAAAACTGCCCGGGATGAAGTTGTACCTTGATCAATTACAAGAATAATGGGATCAGAGTTCATGATAATTAATAATCCATTGGTTCAATTCAAACACATAGGTTTATGTTAGATTAAATGTTTGTGCATTTGATATGAAACTATTTCCACGAAAATAATGATAATACATGAAAATGAGACTGAATTTTGCAGGGTTTTCTTGGGCTGTAAGTTTTGGAGCTTTGGCGACTCTTGCTTCATTATCTATGGAGAAAGCCAGTTTATCCAGATTTGAAATTGGGCTACATGGTTCAGCATATTATTTTAGCATAGCCTTAGGTTCTATTTTCATGACAAAGTTAATCAAAAGTATGGGTAACATTACGATGATCGTGGGCCTGTTGGGTGCTGCGATGAGTGTTGTTTTATTTGCGTTTGCCAATTCTTCTTACGAATGGTTGTTGCTTCGAATGATAAATGGTTTTTGTGCAGCAATGGCACTCGTACCTTTAGAAACTTTGGTTTATCAAAATGCAGGTTCTCTAGAAAAAGCAAAGGTCTTTGGTCTGTTTGAACTATGTTTGTCGGCAGGTGTTGGTATCGGTGGAAGTTTTGCCCCTCTGTTGGAATCAATCCAAAGCGGTACTGGTTATATATTGTTTGGCCTGTTCCCCCTATTTGGTGTGATAGCATTGCATGGAATTAAAATAAAAATAGAGAATGCTTCGGAATTGGAAGTAATCAGTTTTGGTGATATCAAAAAAATGTATTTATGGTTTTCTACAGCCTTTACTCAAGGCTTTCTTGAGGGGGGATTATTATCGTATTTAGGCTTGATGATAATAGGGATGGGTTACGCAACAAATCAGGTTTCAGTTGTATTTGGAAGTATGTTTGCAGGTGTAATTTGTTCAATGCTATTTATAACCCGACTTGCAGATACTATTGGTCATAAACGCGTTTTAATATTAACACATGTGTTATCATTACTTTGTTTGTTGTTGATGGGTTTTACAGAATCGCTTGCAGTAATTATCGTTTTAATATTCTTTGTTGGATTAACATGTGGTGGTCAATATGCGGTAGCGCTTGCATCGCTTGGAATGCAAGTTGATAGCATAAAGCAACCATCCGCAAATTCAGCGTACCTTACCTTGAATTGTGCAGGCAGTGTTGCGGGGCCAATGGTTATGGGTTTTTTGGGAAGTGGAGGTTTATTTGGATCAATATTTATTATTGGTTCAATTCCAATTTTTATTTTATTACTTGTATGGCTTGTGAATATCTGTTGCTATAAAAACAAGGTGGTACTTAAGGCTTAGCAATTACCGATCATATTTAAGAGACGAAATCCGAATGCTAAGGAATTCAGAAAAAATCAACCTGCCAGTTTTACAGAATTGGGATTGCCATGTTTGTGGAACATGTTGCAAAGAGTATTTGGTTCGATTAAGTGATGATGAAGTTGAAAAGATCAAATCTCAGAATTGGGATGTTACTAAGGATCTAGGAGGTTATCAACCTTTTCGGAAAACTGGTTTATTTAAAAACAAAATAAATTTGAATCATCGTCCGGATGGTAGTTGTGTGTTTTTAGGTGAAAATAATCTTTGCAAAATTCATGGTAAGTTTGGGTTGGATGCTAAACCTTTGCCTTGTCAAGTTTTTCCGTATGTTTTAATTCCGACAGGTAACGAATGGTCAGTTGGAGTCCGATATGCTTGTCCATCTGCGGCAAAAAATCTTGGAACTTCGGTATTAAAACAGAGAGATTCAATTGTAGAGTTCAAAGACAAACTAATTGAACGAGAAAAATTCACGATCACGCTTGCAGAAAATAAAGTTAAGCCGATGCTTTCTGGTTCTCAAGATACAAGTTGGGAAATTGTATTTGCTATTAGAAATAAATTAACTGAATTGGTGAGAAGTGGGAAACATGACATCAGCCATTCATTGCGTTGTTGTGTTGCACTATCCAATGAATTGAAATCAACAAACATGAGTAAATTAAAGATTGATCAAGTTACAGAGTTTCTTGATATTTTTGGTAAGGTTACTATTTCTGATGTTCCTGTAGATGCGTTTGCTATTCCATCCCCGAGTTGGGTTGGGCGCGTGTTATTTAGACAAATAACCGCACTTTTCACGAGAAAAGATCATGGGCCGAATCGTGGAATCGCGAATAAAGGAAGAATGGCCCTTTTAAAAGCTGCAATTCAATTTGCTAAGGGTGCGGGGAATATTCCCAAGCTAAATGTTTGGATTTCTGATACGACATTTGAAGATATTGAACTAAAACGTTCTGATTTAGATGTGGAATCTAACGAACTTTTAAAGAGATATTATTTGATAAAGCTTGAATCATTGCAGTTTTTTGGTGCTTCGAATTTTGGGATTCCTTTTTGGGAAGGATTGAACATCTTGTTACTCACGTATCCCATTATTATTTGGACTTCCTTGGCCCAAAACTCCCAAGAACCCATGGTTGATAGAATTCAACGAGCTATTTCTCTTGTCGATGATCACTTTGGGTTTAATAAGATTTTAGGAGGATTACGCCAAAGATATGGCTTTAATCTTTTGGCTCAGAGAAATGAAACAGAAAAGCTCATCGCCTGGTATTCAAGGCAAGCGCTTTAGAAGTTTGGTTAGCATTTTCTTAAAACCCCAATCAGAATTCCCAGAATTCTCGCATCATTCCCAGGCAAAATAATAATTGGATTCATAGTGCTGTTGCATGGTTCTAGTCGGATCTGCCCTCGATCTAAAAAGAACCGTTTTAAGGTTACTTCGTGATCAATCATTGCCACAACTCTTTCGCCATTGATTGCGGTTTCTTGTTTTTTAACGACAATGAAGTCCCCATCTTGAATGTGATCTTCAATCATGGAGTAGCCACGAACTTGAAGTACAAAAATATTATCCCCTGGAAACATATTTTCTAAAACCAATGTTTCTTCTTGGGCAATTGCTTGAATGGGTGAACCCGCAGCAACCAATCCCATGAAGGGTAGTCCCTGTTTAGGCTTTTTATTATTGATTAATTGAATGGCCCTAGCAGAGAATCCCTCGCGCAGGATCATCCCTTTTTTCTCAAGGGCTTTTAAATGACACATAACTCCATTTGGAGATTTAATTCCAAATGCAGAGCCTATTTCGCGTACCGTAGGCCCGTACCCTCTTATTTCGATCTTTTCTTTTAAGAAATTGTATATTTCTTTTTGTCGCGGGGTGAGGCTGTCTAGTTCTGCGTTCATTGTAAAATCCCTTATACTGAACTTAAGTACAATATACATAAGTATATGTAATGTAGATTTTTAAAAATACAAGTGTAAATTATGTTTTTCAGCTTTTTTCTTTAAGCAATTCAGGCTTAAATTAAGTATCGATTTTTTTTATTGAGGTTCCTTTGACAGATAATACCCCCTTTTTCTTCTTAAAAAAGCTTCTGGACACCAATATTTTTGACCAATCCGAGGCGATTACGCTTTTCGAAGCGCTAATCGATGGCAAATTGGATGAGACACAAGCTGGAGTTTTCTTGACTGCTTTAGCTTTCTGCCCTGATAACCCTATGTTTTTAGCGAATGCTGCAGCCCAAGTGCTTAAAAGAGGACAAAAACTGCCTTCTTTTCCTCATAAAGATGCGTTGGATACTTGTGGAACTGGTGGCGATTATTCTTCATCTTTCAATATTTCGACAACAGTTGCATTTATACTTGCTGCCTGTGATGTCCCAGTAATAAAGCATGGAAATCGTTCTTCCTCTAGTAATTCTGGAAGTTCTGATGTTCTTCAGTATCTTGGTGTTCGAATTGATTTACCGCCTGAAATAGCCGAAGAAACTTTTAAAAAGCTAGGTATTTGTTTTTGTTTTGCACCTCAGTACTATCCTTTTTTAAAAAATCTTGCACCGATTCGTAAAAAGCTAGGATTTCGGAGCATATTTAATCAAATTGGCCCTTTAGTTAACCCAGGTGGTGCTGGCACTCATTTGCTCGGAGTTAGTAGAGATTCTTTTCTGGATCTGTTTGCTCAGGCCCTTTTGCAAATGGGTAAACAAGGGATTGTGGTTTGTGGTGGGGGAAAAATGGATGAAGTTATTCTAGATGCTCCCAATGAATTACGAATAATCCGATCGGGTGATATAACTTCTTCAACATTGTTGCCAGTAGATTTTGGGCTAAACCCTGTTTCATTGAGTGAGATAAAGGCCAATTCGATTGAAGAAAGTGCTGGTATTATCATTGATATTTTAAACGGAAGTATTATTCCGGGTAGAGATGTGGTTTTGGCCAATACAGCGTTGGCACTTTTTGCAGCGAATAAAGTTAAAAATGTAAAGGATGGCGTTGAATTCGCTAAAATTACGATTGATCAAGGTAAAGCAAAGGCAATTCTTGAGCAGCTTAAAAGTTTCGTCGTTTAAAAATCTGTTGATTCGTTTTAAATTCCTATCTGTATTTCCATTCCGGTCCGACCAGCCATCTTAAACTTCCTGTCCCTTCGCGGGGTAAACCATGGAATTCTAATAAAGCTGCTCCACATTTTTCCATTTCGATATTTGCCCCGGAAGCACCAATCAGCCAACTTACAAAAACCCCAACATCGGGCATGTGGCCAACGAGTGCGATGGACTTTGGGTTATATTCTTTAATAATTTTGCAAATGATTTCTGGATGCGCACCAGGTTTAAGCTCCGATCTTTCAAAAAAAGATTTATTTTCAGTAAAAACTTCTGGGAAAACTAATTTCGAGGTTTGGCTGGTTCGGATAAGGGGGCTTGAAAGGACTATTTCAGGTAAAAAGTCAGCTTTTAGAAGTCCCTTTTTAAGCCTAAGTGCTTGTTTTATGCCCTTTTCACTGAGGGGACGGTCGAAATCTGTGCGAATGGAGTTACCGTTTGGATCTAGGGCATCTGCATGTCGAATCACTAAAATTTTCATCAAAACCTCTTATTTAATATGCCTTTATCAACCACCTTTTGATTATTTCATCTTATTCACTTGGCATTGGGGTGGGCAGTTCCATGCAGTATTATCTATAATTTCTTTTTGATGTTGATAAGAACAATGAACCAAGATTGGATAATTCAGAGATGATTCGCAATGACATTCGAAATCTTGCCATTATAGCACACGTTGATCATGGTAAGACGACTTTGGTCGATCAGATGCTTAAACAATCGGGGATGTTTCGAGATAGTGAGTTAAAGGGCGTTTGTATCCTTGACTCCAACGACTTGGAAAAAGAGCGTGGAATTACCATTCTCGCCAAGAACATCGCATTAAAAATTGGCGATACGAAAATTAATCTAATGGACACGCCCGGGCATGCGGACTTCGGCGGCGAAGTTGAGCGTGTATTGAAAATGGCGGACGGTGTTTTGCTTCTGGTTGATTCCGCAGAAGGTGTAATGCCACAAACGCGATTCGTATTGCGAAAAGCGTTTGAGTGCGGATTAAGGCCAATCGTTGTAATCAACAAAATCGACCGTCCAGATGCGCGAATCGATGAGGTCCTTAATGGTATCTTCGATTTATTCGTGGAACTTGATGCCGACGAAAAGGCTTTGGATTTCATGACTATTTATGCTTCTGGTCGGGAAGGGATTTCCACCAGCGACATGAGCGTTACACCTGTAGACTTTAAACCATTATTTGATGCAATTTTAAAGTATGTTCCTGCTCCTGATGTCGATATGGATGCCCCGTTACAAATGTTGGTGGTTACCCTCGATTTCAGCGAATTTACTGGAAGAATCGCCATTGGTAAGATTTTTGCGGGGAAAATTCGTAAAGGCCAGCGTATCGCCCACTTAAAAACCGATGGTACTAAAGTTGAAGACACCGTCACCCAATTGTTTACCTTTGACCGATTGGGAAGAATTGAAGCAAACGATTGTAGTGCAGGAGATATTTGTGCTTTGATTGGGTTAGAGGATGTCGATATTGGTGACACGATTGCCTGTGTTACTAATCCTGTTGCATTACCAATTATTACGGTTGATGAACCAACGCTTAGTATGGTTTTTCGAATTAACGATTCCCCTTTTGTGGGCCAGGAAGGCACTTATGTAACCAGCAGGCAATTGCGTGATAGGCTTTTCAAAGAGCTTCAATCGAATGTTGCCTTGCGAGTTGTTGCGGATGAAATTAAAAAAGATGAGTTCCATGTTTCTGGGCGTGGCTTGCTTCATCTTTCAATTCTTCTTGAAAACATGAGGCGTGAAGGGTTTGAAATATCAGTTGGGAAACCACGGGTTATCAACAA
>CAMDHK010000065.1 GCA_945897965.1 Candidatus Kuenenia stuttgartensis
CGGATGGCGTTGGAAGTGGGTTGATCAATTCCCACGAGATCGAGGGTGATGAGCAGGCAGCGGTTTTTGGAGCCATCCTCGATTGCGACGGCCTTAGCGAAAAGATCATGAACCTTGCCTTCAGAAACCTTATCGCGACCGCCGTAACCCGACATCCACATGTTTTTTTCGGGCGTGATGACAATGGAGGCAAGCCCTGCTTTCCAAGTGGTTTTTTCCTGTGCGGGGGCATGATGAATCACTGTTGCAAAAAGCACAACTAAAGCGAATAAGCGAAATTTCATTTTTCATGTTCCTAGAGTAATTGAACTAACGGATGGAATCGAGGTAGGCGAGAAGATCGGCCATTACGGTGATTGAAATATTTTTTTCAACACCTTCAGGCATGAAAGAAATCCCGGTAGAGCGCATCTCTTCGATGTTATTGCGCAGGATGGTTTCATTTTGATGATCGGCTTTCCAGAGTGTAAGGCTGTTGGCAGACTCGGAGGCAATCATGCCTGTGATGATTTTGCCTGAAGTCGTGGTGACAACATAAGTGACAAAGGCGGGTTTCACTTCTCTATTAGGGTCGATGATATTGAGAAGAATAGATTCAAGGCCCCTGCTGCGAGCAGCGGAAAGATCTGCGCCAACGGATTTACCTACACCCTCGAGTTGATGGCATGCGGAACATTGCGCTTTGAAAACCTCTTTGCCTCGGATTTTATCGCCCTGCGTTTCAAGGGCTTTCTTGTATTGGTTAAATACCTCCAACCTGCTGCTGGAAGAAGCATCCGCGAGTTGGGCGATCTTTTTTGCAAGGGAAGAATCTTTCTTTCCGCTAGCGAGTTTCAACCTGCCCAAATCAATCTCGCCCTTGGGAATTTTCTTTGCAGTGATGGCATCAAGCAATAGCTCGGTTGAGGAATTGCGGGAGAGCAATGCCTCTAGCGCGGTAGCCTTGGCCTTGGGCCCCAAGCCGGGCCAGGCGTTGATCACAAGTTGAGCTGCATCGGTGCCTTCGTATTTTGCAAGGGCTTCGAGTGCGGCCTGATGAACCATCGGGGATTTAGAACTCTCGAGCGATGTCTTAAATAACTCTTGGGCGTTTGCAAACTCTTGGTTGGAAAGTAATTTCAAGGCAGAGGCTTGTGCGATGGGATTGGCCTTAGAATCTGCGAGAGATTTTCTGGCATCAAGGATAAGGGCCTCAAGAATTTTCCCAGCATTGCCTTCAACCGGGGTTCGCAAGGGGCTTTCAATCACTTCGCGAATAAGGGTGTTAGCAAGGGGCTTTTCAGCATCATTCAAGGTATTGATAGCTGCAACTAAAACTGATCTGGAACGAGGCAGGCCCGATGCTGAAAGATTCTTTGCCTGAGTGCCAAGAAAAGCCATACCATCGGCACTAACCCTAAAAGATTTGTCATTGATGAGATGGCTGAAGAGCGCTTCGGTACGATCAGGAGAAGCACAAAGAAGTGCAAGCCTGAAGTAGGGATCTTTGCCTAAAGCAATTGCGATATCTCCCAATGCCTTTGCAGAAGTAGCATCATCTGCGCCTGCAAGTGAATAAATTGCTTGCAATCGGACTTTGATATCGGGGTCTTTTAGCAGGGTGATCATGCGAGAGCGAACATCTTTTGCGGGTGGAAGTTTTTCAGAAAGCAACAGTGCCTGTTCACGAACCCGGGGGTGTTGATCATCAAGTGCTTGCAAAACATCCGAATTTTCCAACGAAGACAACCCTTGTAAAACCCAGAGAGCATGAATTTTCCCGAGATGAGACTTAGAGTTTTTCGAAAGATCACGCACAAGGTTGGTGATGGATTTATCCTGCTTCTGAAAAAGCAATCTGCTTGCAGTATCACGATGCCAGCCGTTGGGGTGTTCAAGTAATGCCACAAGCTCTGAAGAAGAAAGAGAACCAAGCTTGGGGCTGGATTTAGGTTTGAAGTTTTCGGGCGAGATGCGCCAGATACGGCCACGATCAAAGCCTGCCATCACATTAAGATGCTTCACCATTTCTGGGGGCATGAAAGCTGCACCCTCAATGAGGCCACGATACATATCAACAACATAAAGGCAGCCATCGGGGGCATTCGCCATCTGCACGGGTCGAAACCAATTGTCAGCGCTTGCGAGGAATTCGACCTCGGGTTCAGCACGATTGGCAATGGGGATAATGCCTTTATCATCAAGCCTGGCCTGATAGATGAGGTTGCCTGAAACTTCGCCAACAAAGATATCACCTAGGTGTTTGGGATCAAAAGCATCGCCCCGATAAGAGGTGATGCCGGTGGCGCCAGTGAAGAACCCAGAAACTTTCCCACCCTCGTTGGATCCTTTAATAACACCTTTGGTGCGAAGATCGGTACGAAGAATACGCCAGGGTTCATCGGGGCTGATACGAAAGATACGAGTGAATTTACTTCCCGGGGTGATATTAACGGCAGGGGCAGGAGCCTGAACATAAGGATTGCGGGACAAATAGCGAGTATCGAAGGAAAGAATTTGAGCGGGCTCAGAGTTACTGCAGATATAAGCACGGTTATAATTATCGAGCGAAAAACCATGCTGGCCGCCACCACTGGTTTTTTCAAAACTCAGGGTCGTTGGGTCGAGAAGAATGGTTTGATTACGAACCTGAGTGGAGTTTCCTTTGGTATCATCGCCTAGGCGGATTTCGCCACCCGCCATACCTGTGGAAATATGAATGCGGTTATCAAGTCCCCAGCGGAAAGAGTTGAGCATTGCTTCGCCAGCGTGGTCTCTGCCAAACCCTGAGAGAACTTTTTTCCTAATGTCGGCTATGCCATCGTTGTTGGTATCTTTGAAAAACCAGATGTCAGGTGCGGCGCCAACGAAGATGCCACCATCGTAGCAAAAGACAGATGCAGCGTACGGGATGTCATCGGCGAAGATGGTACTTTTATCGTAAACACCATCGTTGTTGGAATCTTGAAGAAGCTTGATACGGCCCTGCTGTTTAAAATCAGGGTTCGCATAGGCATTATACTCGGGGTACTCAGCGACATAGAGGTTGGCATTTTCATCGAAGTCAATTGCAACAGGGGAACCGATGAGAGGTTCTGAAGCAATGAGATCAATCTTGAAACCTGGTCTGGTTTTGAAAGCCTGGAGGGAATCTTGCGGGGTTTTGGGGGGGATGAAAGGGAGCTGGTCTTTGTAATCTTTCTGCCAGGCTTGGGTAAAATCTAACGCTGTCAGAAAAAGACAAAGGATGATGAATGGCTGTATTTTAAGAATCACAATAAACTCCAAAACTTACAATTGCATTAAAGGAGGGTAATGAGATTATAACCGTTGATAAGGTGCGAGGGAAACAGGAAGATCCCAAATTGCAAAAGGCGAAACCAATGGGCGACACAACTGAGAGTCCTTCGAAAAGCGAACTTAAGCAGCATTTCAATTTGTTTCAAGCAACTGCGCTTAACATCAGCATGGTCGTGGGTGCCGGGGTGTTTGTTACAATACCCCTGATGCTAGCGCATCTTCCCGGTCCCCTAGCACTGCTAGGCTGGGTTGCAGCCGGTATTTTGATTTTGCTTGACGGGATGATATGGAGCGAACTCGGCTCGACATTTCCCGGTTCAGGCGGATCCTACCTATACCTGCTGGAGGGCTTTGGCAAAAAAAGCTGGGGAAAGCTTATGGCTTTCCTGTTCATCTGGCAATTCATGCTGAGTGGGCCGCTTGAGGTTGCCTCCGGCCTGATTGCCATGAGCCAGTTTGCCGCCGCCATTCACCCAGATATTCAATCCTGGAATGAGCAACTCACTTGGAAATTCGCAATCATAAATGGCACCGATCTTGCATGGAGCATCAGTCCATCACGATTGTTTGCGTTTGCATTGGGGGCTTTTCTGATTTTTCTGCTTTATAGAAAAGTCGAGATCCTAGGGAAACTTACAATTGTTTTCAGCACAGGTGTACTAATTGCAATTCTCTGGATAATCATCGATGGCATTCTTCATTTCAATTATACGGGGGCGTTTGAACTCGCCGGAAAGGATTGGCCCGGCTTTGGCGGCTTTTCCTCTGGGCTTGGGCAGGCGATGATCCTCGCAATGTATTCCTACCTAGGATATTACAACATCTGTTATGTTGGTGACGAGGTGAAAGACCCTGGTAGAACCATCCCAAGATCCATTTTTATATGCAGTGTCACGGTCATTTCACTTTTTCTGTTGGTCCACATAGCCCTGACCAGCGTTGTTGATTGGAAAAAAATCCCCGTCCATTCGCCCGAGGTAGACAGTTTCAGCCTAGCTGCGGAGTTCATGAAAACCCTGCATGGCGAAGGTGCAGCCATCCTGATGACTCTGTTCCTGATCTGGAGTTGCCTGGGAGCCGCTTTTGCAGCCCTGCTGGGGTATTCTAGGATTCCCTATGCTGCTGCAAGAAAAGGGCATTTTTTCAGGGGCCTTGCCAGAGTACACACAACCCATCAGATCCCCCACTTTTCTTTGTTGCTAGTAGGTGGATTGACCCTCTTTTGGTCGTTTTTCGACCTTGGATCAGTTATCACCGCACTGATCACTACCAGAATCCTGGAACAATTTTTGGGCCAGATTATCGGCTTGATGTTATTACGACGAAATCAACCGACGCTTAACAGGCCTTACAAAGTTCCCTTTTATCCCTGGCCCTGCCTGATGGCCTCGGCGGGGTGGTTGTTTCTTTATTTTTCAGCGGGCTGGATTTTTATTGCCCTTGGATTGATTACCCTTCTTTTGGGTGGCCTTTTCTACTTCGGATGGAACAAACTCGAAAGCAAAAAAATTATTCGGATTGAATGATCTTCACCTTTCATTATGTTGACTGCCATTCCATGACCAATAATAATTTTATAAATCATCAGGCATTATACTTTTGAATTAAATATAATGATTAAATAAGTAATTTATTCTTTTTTTGTTTTGGAGCTTGTTGTGAATATTCTAATCGGATGGGAAGATACTGAACAAGTTGATCTCATGACAATGTATCTTGGAGCAGGCGATAACGATATCACTATTGCGACTAGTAAAGAACATTTTAGTGCCAGCCTATTATCCATCAAAGATTTAAGTGTGGTGCTGCTATCTACCCGGTTCCCAGATTTAGAAGCTTCGTTTGAACTATTCAAGGAAATCCGGGCAATAAGACCACAAACTCCGATTGTTTGTGGTTGTATGTCCGAAGATATTTACCGCCTAGCACGCTACATGATGGCGGGTATGAAATCGTACATCTTGCGCGATCCCAATGGCGACTTCCTCTTCCTGCTGAATGCGATGATGGAAAGTGTGGTTGAATCCGTTAAAGCAGAGCGCGAACAAAAGCTCGCTGAGAAACTTCGTGAAGAAGTCGAATCGGTACGCAAGCTTCAAGAAACCATCGTTCCCAAAAACATCAAGCCACCCGCTGGCTACCGTGCCTGCGCTCGCTATGAACCTTCCCAAGTCAAGGTGCTTGGGGGGCAGGCAGTAACCATGGCGGGAGGTGATTATTACGACCTCTTCGGTTTGAAATCCAATAAATTTGTGGTATTAGTTGGCGATGCCTCAGGCCACGGCATGAAAGCCTGTATGTCGGTGATCACCATGCACACCCTCGTGCGCATGCTTAAAGATGATGAACATCTAAAACCATCGGATTTTGTCGCTACCGTAAATAGAAACCTTTGCGAACAAGCAATCGTTAGCGCAGATGGTGGTTTTATAACCCTTGCCTATGGTATTCTTAATGGTGATACGCATGAATTTCAGTGGTGTTCAGCAGGGCACCCCTCACCACTGATTCAATCAATGGAGACAGGCGAAGTCAGAAATGTTTCAGAGGAAGAGGTAGGGGGAATGCCCCTTGGACTTTTTGAAGGCGCTGAATACGAGCAACATTCCTTTATCATTCCGCCCCAAAGCAGACTTTTGTTCTATACCGATGGTTTGCAAGAAGCATTCCCTGATCAGGAAGTCCATGTCGAATTTGGCATCGCTGGAATCTCTGCAACCATGAAAAAGAATGTTGCAGAGCCCATCGAAAAAGTCATGGCAGCCCTGTTTGATGATTCCAATGCCTTCACCCAGGGCAATGGTAGGCACGATGATACTTCCGTGGTTTTCATCGAACGCTTTTAATAATTGCTTCTTCCCAATAAATGCTAACTCCCAACAGAGTTCTTGCACTCGTGCCCAAAATCGAGGAAACTATTACAAACGGAGTGCTTGCAGGGCTTGGCCCTGCTCTCCTTGTTTTTCAAACCTGCCTTTGACCTGCTTTTTAAGGGCCTACCATGATTCATGCAATGTATTCAAAAATGATTCCCACACTTCTTCTGTTGGCAATCTTTTCACCAATGATGCAAGCTGCTAGCCCCATTGCAGACAAAGCCCTTGAAGTGGAAATCCGCAGGATCATCCAGGAACCCATGGGCGAACTCACCGAAGAAAAGCTCCTTAAACTCTTTATCCTCGAAGCCCCAGGCAAATCCATCAAAGATCTTCTAGGCCTAGAAAAGTGCAAGAACCTCGCCCTTATCCGCCTATCTAACAATCAAATCACAGACCTCAAACCCATCAAAGATCTTGCCAATGTGCAATCTCTCGACCTCGCTAACAATAAAATCTCAGACATCAAACCTATCGCGGGGTTGATCAAACTGCAGTACATCGAACTTTCAGGCAACCAAATTGCAGACATCTCCGCACTCGAAAAACTTACCGCACTCAATGCCATCTACCTAGGCAACAACAAAATCTCAGACATCTCGAGTGTAAAAAACCTCGCAAAGCTTTCTTCCCTTTCGCTTCCCAAAAACCAGATATCCAACCTTGCACCTTTGACCACAGTCACCCGGATTTCCACCTTAGACCTCAGCGATAACCAAGTTTCAGATCTTGCACCCCTATCAAAGCAGACCGACCTTCGCATGCTCATCATCGAACGCAATAAAGTCGCAGATCTCAAACCTTTGGTTAATTCATGTAAGGCCGATTTTGCAGCGGCTAAACGCTTCGCACCATTCCTCAGGCTTTACCTTGCAGGCAACCCATTAGGTGCAGACTCTGCAAAACAACTCGAAGAACTAAAAGCTGTGGGCGTTCGCAAAGAATCTTAATTAACTTCTACATACATCTCGAAAGATTTAATCATGTTGAACCGTAGAACCTTCCTCGCTTCCATGGCTTGTACCCCCTTTGCCCTCGCAGCAGAAACCCCTGCCCTGCCTGATATTACAAAGCTACCCTCGGTAGTAACCCTGCCCGATCCTCTGGTCTTCCTTGAAGGCACCAAGGTTGCAGATAAGGCTGCTTGGTTCAACAAGCGTAGGCCCGAACTTAAACAGCTCTTCCAACATTACATGTATGGGTACTACCCCACCAAAACCGTTGCAGTCACAAGTAAAGTTCTGTCCCACGACCCCAAAGCTTTCGCAGGTAAAGGCATCCTCAAGGAAATCGAGATCTCTTTCGGCCCTCCTTCAACTCCCACCATCAAGATGCTTCTTGCAATCCCCGCAGAGCGCAAAGAAAAAGTTCCCGTATTCATCGGCATGAACTTCGCAGGCAACCATGTGCTTGTTGATGATACTGCGATCAAAATCCCGACCGCTTGGATGTATGATCGCTACCCCGGGGTTGTAAACAATCAGGCCACCGAAAAAGGCCGGGGCACCCAGAAAGATACTTGGAATATTGAAGAAACCCTTGCAGAGGGCTTTGCGGTTGCAACCTTTTACGTAGGCGATGTTGATCCCGATGTGAAAGATAAACGCATGGGTATCCAGCCACATCTCGAAAAAGCAGGTATTGCACCCACAGGCAAAAACGCTTGGGGTACCGTCGCAGCATGGAGCTGGGGCATCATGCGGGCAATTGATATACTCGTTAACCAACCCGAGCTTGATCCCAAACGCGTTATTGTGGTGGGTCATTCCAGACTTGGGAAAACCGCCCTTCTTACTGCTGCATTTGATGAGCGTGTAGCGATGGCGATTCCTAATCAAGCGGGCTGTGGGGGTACCGCACCTAGCAGAGGAAAAGTGGGCGAATCCGTGCAGCGCATCAACACATCCTTCCCACATTGGTTCAACGATGCGTTCAAAGAATTTAACACCCAGACCGATAAACTTCCATTCGATCAAAACTGCCTGGTCGCACTCTGCGCGCCCCGCCCTGTGCTTTTTACCAACGCTGTTGAAGATACTTGGGCCAACCCCGAGGGCCAGTTTGATGTGCTTAAAGCTGCAGAGGGAACTTATAAATTCGTAGGCGCAACCGGGCTAGCCTCGCCCAACATGCCCGAGTTGGGAAAACTCTCAGACGGCACTCTAGGCTACTTCATCCGAGCGGGCAAACATTCAATGAGCCCTATCGATTGGCAGGCCTACCGCGCATTTGCAAAAAAGCATCTGCCCAAACAAGGCTAAGCCTACGAATCTTTACGGTCTTACTTTTGCCCAGGTCGATCCAACTCGATCGTGAAGTTGTTCGCCTTGCTTGATTCCACTTTTACCTTCAATGGCGATGTGGCAAAGTCTAGATACTTGGGATGAATGTTTTTTGCTTTATCTTTAATCTGGGCTTCATCGGTTTGATCAACATCAATGCGAACAACCTGCTCGCCTTCAACTGCGCCACCCCCCTCCTTTACAGTGCTTAAAGAAAATGTTCCGTCCACATTGGTTTGCGCCATCGAACGCGTGTGTGGAGGCTTCACTGCCTCGAAGTAAATGAGGCCCTGAAAAGGTTTGCCATCGGCTTTGTAAACGACCTTGCCTGTGGTGGGGAAGGTTTTAACGCCCTCCGCACATCCTAGAACCAAAGTAAGAGAGATAAAAAAAGTCGTTCGAATCATAAGTGCTCCAGTTTAATAGCTGATAAAAGAAACTTTAATTTTTAGGTCTTTCGATTTCGATGACAAAAAAGTTGCTGTTGCTAGGTTCAACATTCACCCGGATAGGTGAGGTTATAAAATCAAGATATTGAAGCTTTACAACTTTGGAGCGGTTCTTGAAATCCGGGCCATCGGGCATGTCTATGTCTACCCGAACCACCTGCTCGCCCTCGACTGAACCGCTTCCCTCACGAACCGTGCTTAATGAAAAAGACCCATCGGCTTTGGTGGTTGCCATCGATCGAGTGTGGGGAGGATTAACCGCTTCGAAATAAATCTTGCCTATAAAAGGCGCACCATCGTCTTTATAAACAACTTTACCCTGTGTTGGGTAAGTTTTTAGTTCGGAAGAACAACCCACAAAGGCAGGCAGGAAGAGAATCATCAACCATGCATTGAACCGATTAATAATCACCGGGCAGTTCTCCATCATCCGGAACGCACAACCTTCTGAATGTTAATACGGATATAGAGTTGTTGATTGATTTAACGCTGCCATCGGCAAATGAAAAATTGCAAACCCCACTATGCCAGGAACCATAACGAAAAGTAGCGTTGTAGGCATCGTCTTTATCTGCAGCGATGTTATATTCGTTGGTGTATTTACCTGTTGCGGGGTTAAGCGTACCAGTCCAACCACCATACCTCGCAGAAACGGTTTGATAATCTCCATTAAAGACACTGCCTTCGCTACCTAGAGTTTTAGAGGATTGCAAATGTTTTTCTCCAAAGGCGATAGTGGAGGATGTACCATCGGTTATATCCCTGAATTGCCTGACCGACTGAAAGGATTCTTGCGTAGTGATGACAGCATTGGGGTCGGCTACCACCGGGTTGTAGGTTACTCCAGCTGTATAGGCGTTTGGTGACTTTGCTGCCCGAGAACGAACAATTACTCCATCAAAGTTATACACATCAGTTCCGGAATTTGCAGCATAATCCGAAACCGATCCAGGGATTTGCCCAAAGGTTGGATTAGTACGGCTATCATTTCCACTACTTAAAGAAGATGATGGACTTCTTCTGCTAGGGCAAACAAAGAGCGATACATTTTTCTCTCTCGCTGCTGCAGGTTGCACATGATACCGCTTTTTAAGATCCCATTGCTTGTACATGTTTTCCTGTTCTACATAAGGCAATATCAACACGGCCCAGGTCGCCCATTGATCTTCGACATATGCCAACAGCAAACCCCCATTGTTGGCTGATTGATGATTATGAAACGCAAGGCCTAATTGCTTTAGATGATTACTACATTGAATGCGAGCTGCTGCTTCTCTAACTTTTTGCACCGCAGGAAGAAGCAACCCTATCAAAATTGCAATGATAGCAATAACCACCAAAAGCTCTATGAGTGTAAATCCCGAGGTGCGATTTTTATTGATAGAGGGCATAGATGTCTCCACTTTTGTAAAGGCAGGATATCAAGGAGAGAAATATATTTTAACTTTGACCATAATCGAAAACAACAAAAATCAATTCCATACCAGCAATAGCAAAGCCCATCTTTCCACAACCTTGCCAAACAACCTAATGTGTGATCTTTTGCTTATTTGGTCTTGCTGGAACTTCTCTCCTCTCGGTATATCGTTTTATTGTTCTTTTTAGCAAAGGTAGCATGCTTGTGAATCATGTGCAGGTACGAAGATTTCCGGTACTATTTCTGCTGCTATTAAGCTTTTTGCTATCTGCTGGTTGTAGGAGTTCAAGCAAACGCTCATTTAGTTATTACCCCTTGCCTAGTTCTCGCTGGACACAACAAACCGAACAGTATTTGCTTGCGCAAAATTTACCCTCAAAGCTTACAGAAGCCAACCCTCAATCGTTGTTACGAGCCCTCAGAGAAAAAAACCTGAACCTCACCGACCTCGAATCGATGATGGAACTTTCGTTTGAAAAGGCAGATCTTACAGACAACACCGATATTTATTCCGGCGTGGAATACTATGCCTACGCTGCTTGCTTTGCTTGGCGAATCCTAGATCGTGAAGGGTTTGATAATCCAAAAACGCAAAGAGCATCCGATATTTATCAGGCCTGCCTAGCAAGAGTTTTGGAAGATGGCACCAGAGATAAGGGTTTTCAAATGAACGGGCAATGGAACGTTCACGAAAAAATCCCATCCTTCCCTGTTTACTCTCATGGATTCCCAAACCGAACTCATCTGTTTCGAAATATTACCGTTCCAAAGACCGATACCAACTATAACTTGACCAATTATTATGTAAGAAAAGGCGCTGGCCTGCCCGTCATCTTCCACCCCGATGCAAATGCAAGCTCAGATCCTCTTGATATTTATCACAATCTTGGGCACCCAATGAGTGCTACCATAATTGTGCTTCCCAATGACGATCTTGAAAAAGGTTTTTGTAGGATTGAAGTTGTAAACTCAAGAGCCTATAGCACCATTAAAGTAAGCGGGAAAGAAATCCCCCTGGCAGGCGATTTTTCTGCTGCTTATCAGGAAATGCTAGAAAGAGATCTTAGCTCGAAACTGTGGATCATGGGTTTCCTCGATGGCGACCGAGAATCCAAATTCCAAGGCCTGTACATGGCAGAGCCCTACAACCCCGATAAAATTCCTGTCGTCTTTGTTCACGGCTTGCTTTCCACCCCTGCAACTTGGATGGAAACCATGAACGAACTTGATCAAATCCCAGGCATCAAAGAACGCTATCAATTCTGGTTTTACATGTACCCAACAGCTGGGTCCATCCTTTTAAACGGCACAGATCTGCGCGAAAACCTGCAACGCACCATCCACCACTTAGATCCAAAAAACGAGAACCCAGCCCTCAAGCGCATGGTGCTTATAGGCCATAGCATGGGCGGCCTTCTCGCCAAGCTCCAAGTAGTTTATAGCGATGACAAGCTTTACTCTGGTTTATGCAGGGTACCTTTTAATGAACTTCAAGGCAAACCCACGGTGCTTGAACTTGCAAGGAAGACTCTTTTTTTTGACCCTAATCCCAATATCAGTCATGTGGTTTACATCGGGACACCTCATAATGGCTCACCCCTTAGCTTCACCCCCACAGGTAGGCTAGGCAGCCTGATTGCCCACACGCCCTCGTGGCAGAAAAATTTCCGCTCCGAACTCAACGAGCAAAACCCCAGTGCTTTTCTCCCCGCTTTCAAAATCCAAAGCCAGCCCAACAGCATCGATATGCTTGGATTCGAAAATCCGTTCCTCAAAGTTTTTCAAGGCCTCCGGCCTTCCGAACATATTCAAGTTCATTCCATTGCAGGCGATTTGAATCAACTCTTTGAATCCCGAAAAGGCGACTCCGTTGTACCTCTTACCAGTGCCCTTGCAACCAAATCAGACACCGTTACGATTGTTCAGGAAAGGCACATGGAATTGCACCATCACCCCAAAACTATCTCTGAAATCACACGAATTCTTCAACAAAATATCACCCAGGCAGATGCCCTCGCCTCCAAAGCAAAATAGTCATATTTTTTCAGCAACTTTTCATATTCTTTCTGATACATTAGCACATTATTATTGGTATTTATTTTTGTTTTGCAGGAGTTCCCTTTCATGGCCCCTAATTTAATCGTTCAAGCCCCAGAAGGCATTACCAAATACTCCGACCGCCTTGCAGATCCTTGTATCATGGTCATCTTTGGCGCATCGGGCGACCTTACCAAGCGCCTTCTCATGCCCGCATTATTCAACCTTTATTGTGGCGGACTTTTAAGCAGCGAGTTCGCTATCATCGGCATTGCTTTTGACAGCCTCGACACCGAGAGTTTCCGCAAAAAAATGACCGAAGACATTAAAAAATTCAACACACGCAAAGTCTTTGACGAAAACCAGTGGAATGAATTTGTCGAAAAACTTCAATACACCCAAGGCGATTTCTCCGACCCTGAAGCTTACAAAAGGCTCGCAGTTTTAATCAACGCCACCGAAGCCAAATTAAAAACCGAAGGCAACACCCTGTTTTACATGGCTACACCGCCATCAGTATTTGAACTGGTCTCCTCCAACCTTCAATCATCAGGTGTTAAGAATTCGGAAAAAGGCTGGGTCAGAGCGATCTTCGAAAAACCATTCGGTCATGATCTTAAAACCGCTGTCGAGTTAAATCGCCTGCTTTTAAAGCATTGGAACGAAGAACAGATTTACCGCATCGATCATTATCTGGGCAAGGAGACCGTACAAAACATACTCGCGTTCCGCTTTGCCAACGGTATTTTTGAACCGCTTTGGAACAAAGAAAACATCGATCATATTCAGTTCAGCGTCATGGAAACCGTGGGAGTTGAAAGCAGGGGTAAGTATTATGAAACTGCAGGCGTGCTGCGCGATATGATCCAAAATCATATGTTTCAAATGCTTGCCTACCTTTGCATGGAGCCTCCTTCTTCCTTCAAGCCTGATGCCATCCGAAATCAAAAATCTGAACTCCTTGATGCTGTTCGCATCATGACTCCCGAGATGGTTCGCACCCACACCGTTCGTGGGCAATATGGCCCAGGTAAAAAATGGGATGAATCCCCAGCTCCCGGCTATCGCCAAGAAGCCGATGTTTCCCCCACTTCAAACACCGAAACTTTCGCATGCTTAAAATTATTCATCGATAATTGGCGCTGGGATGGCGTGCCTATTTATCTCCGCTCAGGCAAAAACCTCTGGAAAAGAGGCACCGAAATCATGGTCCAATTCAAAAACCCACCCGATATTCTTGGCAGGGGTCAATCTGCTAACAACGCTAGAATTCCTAATCGTCTTTTCTTCCATATCCAGCCTGATCAAGGAATCGAACTTCGCGTTCAAGGCAAATCTCCCGGACCAACCATGTCCACCCAAACCATTAACATGCGCTTCGATTATAGCGAATCTTTCGAATCCTCGAGAGGCACAGGCTACGAAGTCCTTCTCTATAATTGCATGATTGGCGATGCCACCCTCTTCTCCAGAACCGATCTGGTTGAAACAGCTTGGCGCATTGCCCAGCCCATTTTTGATGTCTGGGAAAAAGAACCCGCAGGTGACTTCCCCAACTATCCTGCAGGGGGATGGGGCCCCAAGAAAACCTACGACCTCATCGAGAACGATGGCCGTAACTGGGTGGAAGTGGTCAGCCGTGATGTGCTTGAAAAAATCCCGCTCTTCAAAGACACAGGCAAGATCTTCCTCTACAACCTTGCAATCAACCTTAGGCCCGATATCTACGCCCCTGGTGATTTCATCATCAAAAAAGGCGAGGTTGGTAACGAAATGTTCATTATCTCCAGTGGTTCGGTCGAAGTTCTGGATGATCAGGGCAAAATAATCAACACCATGAGCGATGGCGCCTTTTTTGGGGAACTCAGTCTTCTTAATGCCACACCCCGTACCGCTAGTATCCGCGCAACTTCTGATTGCGATATCTTTATTCTTGCCAAGAAAGATTTCGACAGGGTACTTAAAACCTACCCCGAGTTTCTAGGTAAAATCAAAAAGATAGCAGAAGAACGCTATAAGGTGAAACTGCCCACCGCCTAAGCACAGGGAAAATAACAGCCCTGCCTTTTCAGCTGCAATTCATTTAACATCAAGGAAATAGGATGCCCCATATTCGCACATTTACACTCTTGATTTTTACATTGCTTCCAGCTCTTTTACTCGCTGATGAAAAACTCAAGGGAATCGCTTGCAGATCGGTTCATCTAGGCTACCCTGCACCCGAAGGCAACTCTTTTTACATCGAGATGAAAATTGTCTCCTCCGCGCCCGGTACCTACTTCATGGCTTGCGGCTGGAACAAGGGATACTTCGGCGTACAAGAACTCGCGAACGGGAAGAAAATCATCCTCTTTTCTGTATGGGACTCTGGGCAGAACGATCCCAAAGCAGTTGAAGAAGATAAACGCACCAAGCTTATTCATAAAGATGAAAAAACCCGCATCGGACGCTTCGGAGGCGAAGGCACGGGTGGGCAATCATTTTATGATTACGATTGGAAAATAGGCGAAACCCTGCGCTTCCTTGTCTCTTCCAAAGTTGAAGGTAACCGTACCGTTTACTCCGGGCACTTCTTCCACTCCGAACAAAAAAAGTGGATCCACATGGTTTCTTTTTCCACCATCACAGGCGGCGCCAACCTCAAAGGCTATTATTCCTTCATCGAAGATTTCAAACGCGACAAGGTTTCTACCACCTTCGCTCGCAAAGCAGAATTCTTCAACCCTTGGATCAAAAATATCAACAATGATTGGCTGCCCATTTCCAAAGCCAACTTCACCGCAGATGCAAACCCCGTTCTTAATATCGATGCTGGCACCACCGATAGCCATTTCTTCCTGATCACCGGGGGCGATACTACTAACACGCTTAAACTTCGCTCTGTTATCGAAAACCCCAACCCAATTAAAACTCCTCCCGCTGATATTCCCAAATAAACGAGATAAATTTCGCACTTTTACTGCTAAAAACCCGAAAAATCTTCACATTTTCAACGGTTTTTAGCATTATCCAAGATTCAGCCGTTATGATCTCGCTTGCAATTGCAGTATTGACTATAAATACTTAATGTAGGATCGGCTTCTTATTGTTTTAAGTGACTTTTTGTCTGATCTAGCGAGAGGATTGCATGAGCTCTTTTGTTCCGATTCCATCCAGCTCGATTGGCTATAAATTCTTCATGGGCATTACAGGCCTATTACTCATCGGCTTTGTGCTCGGCCACATGACCGGCAACCTTCTTATATTCATGGGCCCAGAAGCCATTAACGAATATGGCGAATTTTTGCAAACCATGGGTCATGGTGTGCTTATCTGGGTTGCTCGCATTGGCCTCGTTGCTATTTTCTCCATCCACATGACACTCGCTTTTGTACTTCGAAAAAAAAACAACAGCGCCAGACCAGTTCCTTATGGTGCAGATGGTACCATTCAGGCTTCGTGGGCTTCCCGCCATATGATGCTTACAGGCATCGTAATCTTCTTGTTTCTGGTTTATCACATTGCGCATTTCACGGTTGGAGCAATAGACCCTGATAACCATAAGGAAGTAATTGCCCGCGATATTCACAATAAGTTTGATATTTACACGATGGTGGTAAGGGGCTTCCAGCAGCCATTGGTAAGCGGATTGTACATTCTTGCTCAACTCGCATTAGGCTTGCATTTAAGCCATGGCGCAGGAAGCTGGTTGCAATCGCTTGGGCTAGCACGGGGCTGGGTTCGCAATCTCGTTCTCCCTTTGGGTTATGGAATTGCGGGCATTATTGTAATTGGCAATTGTTCAATTCCTGTTTCCATCCTAATGGGATGGGTAAAATAAGGAGAGGATCCAGGGACGATGAACCTAGATAGTAAAATTCCCGAAGGCCCGCTCGAACAAAAGTGGGACAGCTTCAAATCAAATATGAAGCTGATCAACCCTTCGAACAAACGCAAATACAAAGTCCTTGTCGTTGGCACAGGCTTAGCAGGCGCATCTGCCGCTGCATCGCTTGCTGAACTTGGATACCAAGTCGAAACCTTCTGCTTCCAAGATTCACCACGCAGAGCTCATAGCATCGCTGCCCAGGGTGGTATCAATGCTGCAAAGAATTATCAAAACGATGGCGACAGCATCTGGCGCCTTTTTTACGACACTATCAAGGGTGGCGACTTCCGCTCCCGCGAGGCCAATGTTTACCGCCTAGCCCAGATGAGCGTTAAAATCATCGATCATTGTGTTGCACTTGGCGTACCTTTCGCCCGTGAATATGGTGGCCTTCTCGACAACCGCAGCTTTGGTGGCGCACAGGTTTCCCGAACTTTTTATTGCAGAGGCCAGACAGGCCAGCAACTTCTTTTGGGCGCCTACAGCACCATGGCAAGGCAGATTGCCCAAGGCAGAATTAAATCACACCCACGCACCGAAATGCTCGACCTCGTCACCATCGATGGCAGAGCCCGGGGCATCATCGTTCGCGATCTCCAAACAGGAAAAATCGAATCCTATGCTGGCGATGCGGTAGTGCTTGCAACAGGTGGCTATGGCCCCGTGTTCTTTCTTTCAACCAACGCAGTGGGTTGCAATGTTACTGCTACTTATCGTGCTCATAAGAGGGGCGCTTTATTTGCAAACCCCTGCTTCACCCAAATCCACCCAACCTGCATCCCTGTAACAGGCGATTACCAAGCCAAGCTTACTTTGATGAGCGAATCGCTTCGTAATGATGGCCGTATCTGGGTGCCCAAAAAACAAGACGATAAGCGAGCCCCCGATCAAATCCCTGAGGCAGAGCGCGATTATTTCCTCGAACGCAAGTACCC
>CAMDHK010000066.1 GCA_945897965.1 Candidatus Kuenenia stuttgartensis
ACTTCGCCTCCTAAAAAGACCCAGTTGGGGCCATCTCCCAATTTCCAAGTTTCAATTGGATACTGGTAAATTTCTTTGATGGAGCCCTCAGCTTCAAGTTTCTTGAGAAGAAACTTCGCACGCCCTGCTTGGAATTTATCTTTGCTTTGGGAATCTTGAATAAGCTTATCGCGGGTAGGAAGCTCAGCAAATGAAAGAGGTATCTCGCTGTAGGTTTTCTTAAGAGTACCTTGGATTGTTTTCATGGGTTGTTTTAAAACAGCATCCACAGAATCTGCGAGTTGGTTGCCATAGTTTTGGGCGAGTTCCACGGTTCTTCTTGGAAGTGGATTTTGATCAGCACCACAGCCGGCCCAGAAAAGAGCGGTTGCTCCCGGATGCCTTTTCTCCAACTCCAGCATCGCAAAACCTGGGTAATCGCCACACCATTGAAAGAAGGAAAGCGTAGTAGAATGGCATGCATAACCAAACACGATGCCCTTGGTTTTTCCTGATGCATCTTTAATGAGTAGCACGGGAACAGCATGGTCAGATGGGCCAAGGATTTTGTTTTCAGCTTTCAGTTTGACGACATCAGCTTCTTTGTTATTCCTGCGATTTACTGCAAAAGTAGCCTTGCCCTCGCCCCATGATAATTCAGCGGGCATCAAGTTCTTAAAGGCATTTTCTCCCACAAGGGCAACTTTATTGATAAGTACGGCGGTGTATTCATCGATGAGTTTATTGTTTTCATCATTGAGAAAATACATAGTGCGGAGGTTGGTACCAACGACCGGGCCACAATGGGTATGCGAGCAGGCAAGGCTGATGGCATCGTTGGCGAGTCCAAGAGATTTTGCAAGTTTCTGGCGGATGGCGTAAGAAGTGGGTTGATCAATACCCACAAGATCGAGGGTGATAAGCAGGCAGCGGTTTTTGGCGCCATCATCGATTGCGATGGCCTTGGCGAAAAGATCATGAACCTTGCCTTCAGAAACCTTATCGCGACCACCGTAACCCGACATCCACATGTTTTTTTCGGGCGTGATGACGATGGAGGCAAGCCCCGCTTTCCAAGTGGTTTTTTCCTGTGCGGGGGCATGATGAATCACAGTTGCAAAAAGCACAACTAATGCGAATAAGCGGAATTTCATTTTTCGTGTTCCTAGAGTAATTGAACTAACGGATGGAATCGAGGTAGGCGAGAAGATCGGCCATTGTGGTTATGGAAATGTTTTTTTCAACACCTTCAGGCATGAAAGAAATCCCGGTGGAGCGCATCTCTTCAATGTTATTGCGCAGGATGGTTTCATTTTGATGATCGGCTTTCCAGAGTGTAAGGCTGTTAGCAGACTCGGAGGCAATCATGCCTGTGATTATTTTGCCTGAAGTCGTGGTGACAACATAAGTGACAAAGGCTGGTTTCACTTCTCTATTGGGATCGATGATATTAAGGAGGATGGATTCAAGGCCCCTGCTGCGAGCAGCGGAAAGATCTGCACCGACGGATTTACCCACACCCTCGAGTTGATGGCATGCGGAACATTGCGTTTTGAAAACCTCTTTGCCTCGGATTTTATCGCCCTGCGCTTCAAGGGCTTTCTTGTATTGGTTAAATACCTCCAACCTGTTGCTGGAAGAAGCATCCGCGAGTTGGGCAATCTTTTTTGCAAGGGGAGAATCTTTCTTTCCTGCAGCAAGTTTCAACCTGCCCAAATCAACCTCACCTTTAGGAATCTTCTTTGCAGTGATGGCATCAAGCAATAGCTCGGTGGAAGAATTTCGAGAGAGCAATGCCTCTAGCGCAGTAGCCTTGGCCTTGGGGCCCAAGCCAGGCCAGGCGCTGATCACAAGTAAAGCTGCATCGCTGCCTTCGTATTTTGCAAGGGCTTCGAGTGCAGCCTGGTGAACCATCGGAGATTTGGAACTATCAAGCGATGCCTTGAATAACTCCTGAGTATTTGCAAACTCTTGGTTGGAAAGTAATTTTAAGGCAGCGGCTTGTGCGATGGGATTGGCCTTAGGATCTGCGAGAGATTTTCTGGCATCAAGGATAAGGGCATCAAGAATTTTCCCAGCATTGCCTTCAACCGAGGTTCGCAGGGGACTTTCAATTACTTCGCGAATAAGGGTATTAGCAAGGGGCTTTTCAGCATCATTCAAGGTATTGATAGCTGCAACTAAAACCGATCTGGAACGAGGTAGGCCCGAAGCAGAAAGATTCTTTGCCTGCGTGCCAAGAAAAGCCATGCCATCGGCACTAACCCTAAAAGATTTGTCATTGATGAGATGGCTGAAGAGCGCTTCGGTGCGATCAGGTGAAGCGCAAAGAAGTGCAAGCCTGAAGTAGGGATCTTTGCCTAAAGCAATTGCGATATCTCCCAAGGCCTTTGCGGAAGTAGCATCATCTGCGCCTGCAAGCGAATAAATTGCCTGCAATCGGACTTTAATATCGGGGTCTTTTAGTAGGGTGATCATGCGAGAGCGAACATCTTTTGCAGGTGGAAGTTTTTCAGAAAGCAACAAAGCCTGTTCACGAACCCGGGGGTGTTGATCATCAAGTGAGGAAAAGACATCGGAATTTTCCAACGAAGACAACCCTTGTAAAACCCAGAGAGCGTGGATTTTCCCGAGATGAGACTTCGAGTTTTTAGCAAGATCGCGCACAAGGTTGGTAATGGATTTATCCTGCTTCTGAAAAAGCAATCTGCTTGCAGTATCACGATGCCAGCCGTTGGGGTGTTCA
Organism: Candidatus Kuenenia stuttgartensis; assembly: GCA_945897965.1. Classification (GTDB taxonomy): domain Bacteria; phylum Planctomycetota; class Planctomycetia; order Gemmatales; family Gemmataceae; genus UBA969. Next base: position 2,726 of record CAMDHK010000066.1, read on the forward strand.
AGTAATGCAACAAGCTCTGAAGAAGAAAGTGAACCAAGCTTGGGGTTGGATTTGGGTTTGAAGTTTTCGGGCGAGATGCGCCAGATACGGCCACGATCAAAGCCTGCCATCACATTAAGATGCTTCACCATTTCTGGGGGCATGAAAGCTGCGCCTTCAATAAGGCCACGATACATATCAACAACATAGAGGCAGCCATCCGGGGCATTCGCCATCTGCACGGGTCGAAACCAATTGTCAGCGCTTGCGATGAATTCGACCTCGGGTTCAGCACGATTGGCAATGGGGATTATGCCCTTATCATCAAGCCTAGCCTGATAGATGAGGTTGCCCGAAACTTCGCCAACAAAGATATCACCCAGGTGTTTGGGATCGAAAGCATCGCCCCGATAAGAGGTGATGCCCGTGGCACCTGTGAAGAACCCAGAAACTTTCCCACCCTCGTTAGATCCTTTGATAACCCCTTTGGTGCGAAGATCGGTACGAAGTATACGCCAAGGTTCATCAGGGCTGATGCGAAAGATGCGAGTGAATTTACTTCCCGGAGTGATGTTAACGGCAGGTGCAGGAGCCTGAACATAAGGATTGCGGGACAAATAGCGAGTATCGAAGGCAAGAATTTGTGCGGGCTCAGAGTTACTGCAGATATAAGCACGGTTATAATTATCGAGCGAAAAACCATGCTGGCCGCCACCACTGGTTTTTTCAAAACTCAGGGTCGTTGGGTCGAGAAGAATGGTTTGATTACGAACCTGAGTGGAGTTTCCTTTGGAATCATCGCCTAGGCGGATTTCGCCACCCGCCATGCCTGTGGAAATATGAATGCGGTTATCAAGCCCCCAGCGAAAAGAGTTGAGCATGGCTTCGCCAGCGTGGTCTCTGCCAAATCCTGTGAGAACTTTTTTCCTAATGTCGGCTATGCCATCTTTGTTGGTGTCTTTGAAAAACCAGATGTCAGGAGCAGCGCCAACGAAGATGCCACCATCGTAGCAAAAGACAGATGCAGCGTAGGGGATGTTATCAGCGAAGATAGTGCTTTTATCGTAGGTGCCATCGTTGTTGGAATCTTGAAGCAGCTTGATACGGCCCTGCTGTTTAAAATCAGGGTTGGCATAGGCATTATACTCGGGATACTCAGCGACATAGAGGTTTGAATTTTCATCGAAGTCCATTGCAACGGGGGAACCGATGAGAGGCTCTGAAGCAATGAGCTCAATCTTGAAACCTGGTCTGGCTTTGAAGGATTTGAGTGAATCTTGCGGGGTTTTGGGGGGGATGAAAGGGAGCTGGTCTTTGTAATCTTTCTGCCAAGCTTGGGTGAAACCGAGCGCTGTGAAAAAAACAAAAAAGATGATGAATGGCTGAATTTTAAAAATCACAATAAACTCCAAAACTTACAATTGCAATAAAGGAGGGTAATGAGATTATAACCATTAATCCGGTACGAGGGAAACAGGAAGATCCCAAATTCTAAAAGGCAAACCTATGAGCGAAATGACTGACAATCCTTCAAAAAGCGAACTCAGGCAGCATTTCAATCTGGTCCAGGCAACCGCACTTAACATCAGCATGGTCGTGGGTGCCGGGGTATTTGTAACAATACCCCTAATGCTGGCCCATCTTCCTGGTCCTTTGGCATTGCTAGGCTGGGTTGCAGCGGGTGTTTTGATTTTGCTTGACGGGATGATATGGAGCGAACTCGGTTCGACATTTCCCGGCTCAGGTGGATCCTACCTATACCTGCTGGAAGGCTTTGGCAAAAAAAGCTGGGGGAAATTGATGGCTTTCCTGTTCATCTGGCAATTCATGCTGAGTGGTCCGCTTGAGGTTGCCTCTGGCTTAATTGCCATGAGTCAGTTTGCCGCCGCTATTCATCCGGATATTCAATCTTGGAACGAGCAACTCACCTGGAAATTCGCAATAATAAATGGCACTGACCTTGCATGGAGCATCAGTCCATCACGATTGCTTGCGTTTGCATTGGGGGCTTTTCTGATTTTTCTGCTTTATAGAAAAGTCGAGATCCTTGGAAAACTAACGATTGTTTTCAGCACAGGTGTACTGGTTGCAATTCTCTGGATAATTATCGATGGCATCCTTCATTTCAATTATGAGGGGGCGTTTGAACTCGCCGGAAAGGATTGGCCCGGCTTTGGTGGCTTTTCCTCCGGGCTGGGTCAGGCAATGATCCTCGCAATGTATTCCTACCTAGGTTATTACAACATCTGTTATGTTGGTGACGAGGTGAAAGACCCTGGTAGAACCATCCCAAGATCCATTTTCATATGCAGTGTCACGGTCATTTCACTTTTCCTGATGGTTCACATTGCCCTGACCAGCGTTGTTGATTGGAAAAAAATCCCCATCCACTCGCCCGAGGTCGACAGCTTCAGTCTGGCTGCGGAGTTCATGAAAACCCTGCATGGCGAGGGTGCAGCCATCCTAATGACTCTGTTTTTGGTCTGGAGTTGCCTGGGAGCCGCTTTTGCAGCATTGCTTGGGTATTCCAGAATTCCCTACAGTGCTGCAAGAAAAGGGCATTTTTTCAGGGGCCTTGCCCGCGTACACACAACCCACCATATCCCCCACTTCTCCCTACTACTGGTTGGAGGATTGACTCTCTTTTGGTCTTTTTTCGATCTTGGATCAGTTATCACCGCCTTGATCACCACCAGAATTTTAGAACAATTTTTGGGCCAGATCATAGGCTTGATGCTTTTACGACGAAATCAACCCACACTCAACAGGCCTTACAAAGTTCCCTTTTATCCCTGGCCCTGCCTGATGGCCTCGGCGGGATGGTTGTTTCTTTATTTTTCAGCTGGTTGGTTTTTTATCGTCCTGGGCTTGGTAACCCTGCTTCTAGGAGGTCTTTTCTACTTCGGATGGAACAAGCTCGAAAGCAAAAAAATCATCAGAGTTGATTGATCTTCTCCTGACATTATGTTGACTGCCATTCCATGACCCATAATAATTTTGTAAATCATCAGGCATTATACTTTTGAATTAAATATAATGATTAAATAAGTAATTCATTCTTTTTTTGTTTTGGAGCGTGTTGTGAAAATTCTAATCGGATGGGAAGATACTGAACAAGTTGATCTCATGACAATGTATCTTGGGGCGGGCGATAACGATATCACCATTGCAACTAGTAAAGAGCATTTTAGTGCCAGCCTATTATCCATCAAAGATTTAAGTGTGGTGCTGCTATCCACCCGGTTTCCAGATTTGGAAGCCTCGTTTGAGCTATTCAAGGAAATCCGGGCAATAAGACCACAGACGCCGATTGTTTGTGGGTGTATGTCCGAAGATATTTACCGCTTGGCCCGTTACATGATGGCGGGTATGAAATCGTACATCTTGCGCGACCCTAATGGCGACTTCCTCTTCCTGCTGAACGCCATGATGGAAAGTGTGGTTGAATCCGTTAAAGCAGAGCGCGAACAAAAACTCGCTGAAAAACTTCGTGAAGAAGTCGAATCGGTACGCAAGCTACAAGAAACCATCGTTCCGAAAAACATCAAACCCCCCGTTGGCTACCGGGCCTGCGCACGCTACGAACCTTCCCAAGTCAAAGTGCTTGGGGGCCAAGCTGTAACCATGGCGGGTGGCGATTATTACGACCTATTCGGTTTGAAATCGAATAAATTTGTGGTTTTAGTTGGCGATGCCTCGGGCCACGGCATGAAAGCCTGTATGTCGGTGATCACCATGCATACCCTCGTACGCATGCTTAAAGATGATGAACATTTAAAACCATCGGATTTTGTCGCTACCGTAAATAGAAACCTTTGCGAACAAGCTATCGTAAGCGCAGATGGTGGTTTTATAACCCTTGCCTATGGCATTCTTAATGGTGATACGCATGAATTTCAGTGGTGCTCTGCAGGGCACCCCTCACCATTAATTCAATCAATGGAAACAGGCGAAGTCAGAAATGTTTCAGATGAAGAGGTGGGGGGAATGCCCCTTGGGCTTTTTGAAGGCGCTGAATATGAGCAACATTCCTTCACCATCCCACCCAAAAGTAGACTACTGTTTTATACCGATGGTTTGCAGGAAGCTTTCCCCGATCTTGAAGTCCATGTTGAATTTGGCATCGCTGGAATCTCTGCAACCATGAAAAAGAATGTCGCAGAGCCCATCGAAAAAGTCATGGCAGCCCTGTTTGATGATTCCAATGCCTTTACCCAGGGCAACGGTAGGCACGATGATACTTCCGTCGTTTTCATCGAACGCTTTTAATAATTGCTTCTTCCCAACTGGGTTCTTGCACTCGAGCATAAAATCGAGGAAACTATTAAAAACGGAGTGCTTGCAGGGCTTGGCACTGCTCTCCTTGTTTTTCAAACCTGCCATTGACCTGCTTTTTAAGGGCCTACCATGATTCATGCAATATATTCAAAACTGATTCCCACACTTCTTCTGTTGGTAATCTTTTCCCCATTAATACAAGCTGCTAGCCCCATTACTGACAAAGCCCTTGAAGTGGAAATCCGCAGGATCATCCAGGAACCCATGGGCGAACTCACCGAAGAAAAACTCCTTAAACTGTTCATCCTCGAAGCCCCAGGCAAATCCATCAAAGATCTTCAAGGGCTCGAAAAGTGCAAGAACCTTGCCCTTATCCGCCTTTCCAACAATCAAATCACAGACCTCAAACCCATCAAAGATCTTGCCAATGTGCAATCTCTCGACCTCGCTAACAACAAAATTGCAGACATCAAACCTATTGCAGGGTTGATCAAACTCCAGTACATCGAACTTTCAGGCAACCAAATCTCAGACATCGCCGCACTCGAAAAACTTACCGCACTCAATGCCATCTACCTAGGTAACAACAAAATCTCAGACATCTCGAGTGTAAAGAACCTCGCAAAGCTTTCTTCTCTTTCGCTTCCTAAAAACCAGATATCTAACCTTGCACCCTTGGCCACAGTCACCCGGATTTCCACCTTAGACCTCAGCGATAACCAAGTTTCAGATCTTGCACCACTATCAAAACAAACCGACCTTCGCATGCTCATCATCGAACGAAATAAGATTGCAGACCTCAAACCTTTGGTGGATTCATGCAAGGCCGATTTTGCAGCGGCTAAACGCTTCGCGCCATTCCTCAGGCTTTACCTTGCAGGGAACACACTCGGTGCTGATTCTGCAAAACAACTCGAAGAACTTAAGGCTGCAGGCGTTCGCAAAGAATCTTAATTAAAACTTATAGCATCTCGAAAGGTTTAATCATGTTGAACCGTAGAACCTTCCTCGCTTCCATGGCTTGTACCCCCTTTGCATTCGCAGCAGAAACCCCTGCCCTGCCCGATATTACAAAGCTACCCTCGGTAGTAAACCTGCCCGACCCTCTGATCTTCCTCGATGGCACCAAGGTTGCAGATAAGGCTGCTTGGTTCCACAAGCGCAGGCCCGAACTTAAACAACTCTTCCAACATTACATGTATGGGTACTACCCCACCAAAACCGTTGAGGTCACAAGCAAAGTTCTGTCCCACGACCCCAAAGCTTTCGCAGGTAAAGGCATCCTCAAGGAAATCGAAATCTCTTTCGGCCCTCCTTCAACTCCTACCATTAAAATGCTTCTTGCAATCCCCGCAGAGCGCAAAGAAAAAGTTCCTGTATTCATCGGCATGAACTTCGCAGGCAACCATGTGCTTGTTGATGATGCTACGATCAAGATTCCGACCGCTTGGATGTATGATCGCTACCCTGGGGTTGTGAACAATCAAGCGACCGAAAAAGGCCGGGGTGCCCAGAAAGATACTTGGAACATTGAAGAAACTCTTGCAGAGGGCTTTGCAGTTGCAACCTTTTACGCAGGCGATGTTGATCCCGATGTGAAAGATAAGCGCATGGGTATCCAGCCACATCTCGAAAAAGCGGGGATCGCTCCTACAGGCAAAAACGCTTGGGGTACCGTCGCAGTTTGGAGCTGGGGCATCATGCGGGCAATTGATGTACTCGTTAATCAACCCGAGCTTGATCCCAAACGCGTTATTGTGGTGGGTCATTCTAGATTAGGTAAAACCGCTCTTCTTACTGCTGCGTTTGATGAGCGTGTAGCGATGGCAATTCCTAATCAAGCGGGCTGCGGAGGCACCGCACCTAGCAGAGGAAAAATTGGCGAATCCGTACAGCGCATCAACACCTCCTTCCCACATTGGTTCAATGATGCGTTTAAAGAATTCAACACCCAGACCGATAAACTCCCCTTTGATCAGAATTGCCTAGTCGCACTCTGCGCGCCCCGACCTGTGCTTTTCACCAACGCTGTAGAAGATACTTGGGCTAACCCCGAAGGCCAGTTTGATGTGCTTAAAGCTGCAGAGGGAACTTACAAATTCGTAGGCGCAAACGGCCTCGCCTCACCCAACATGCCCGAGTTGGGAAAACTCTCAGACGGCACCCTAGGCTACTTCATCCGAGCAGGCAAACATTCGATGAGCCCTATCGATTGGCAAGCCTACCGCGCATTCGCAAAAAAACATCTGCCCAAACAAGGCTAAGCCTACGAATCTTTATGGTCCTACTTTTGCCCAGGTCGATCCAACTCGATCGTGAAGTTGTTCGCCTTACCTGCCTCCACTTTCACCTTCAATGGCGATGTGGAAAAATCTAGATACTTGGGATGAATGTTTTTTGCTTTATCTTTAATCTGGGCTTCATCGGTTTGATCGACATCAATTCGAACAACCTGCTCGCCTTCCACTGCGCCGCCACCCTCCTTTACAGTGCTTAAAGAAAAAGTGCCATCGGCATTGGTTTGCGCCATCGAACGCGTGTGCGGAGGCTTCACCTCCTCGAAGTAAACGATTCCCTGAAAGGGTTTGCCATCAGATTTGTAAACGACCTTGCCCGTGGTGGGGTAGGTTTTAACGCCCTCCGCACATCCTAGAACCAAAATAAGAGAGATAAAAAAAGAGGTACGAATCACAACTTGCTCCTGTTTAAATAATTGAGATAGGGACTGTTTCACTTTGCAGGTCTTTCGATTTCAATGATGAAATAATTACTGTTGCTAGGTTCAACATTCACCCGAATTGGGGAGGAAATAAAGTCGAGGTATTGGAGTTTTACAACTTTGGATCGGTTCTTGAAATCTGGGGTATCGGGCATGTCTATGTCTACCCGAACCACCTGCTCACCTTCTACCGAACCGCTACCTTCTCGAACGGTGCTTAATGAAAAAGAGCCATCGGCTTTGGTGGTTGCCATCGATCGAGTGTGGGGAGCATTAACCGCTTCGAAGTAAATCTTGCCCATAAAAGGCGAGCCATCGTCTTTATAAACAACTTTACCCTGTGTTGGGTAGGTTCTAAGTTCGGAAGAACAACCTGCCAGCGGCACCAAAAAAAGAATCAGAAGCAAAGCGATGTTACGATTAATAATCACCGGGCAGTTCTCCATCATCCGGAACACACAACCTTCTGAATGTTAATACGGATATAGAGTTGTTGATTGATTTAACGCTGCCATCAACAAAAGAAAAATTGCAAACCCCACTATGCCAGGAGCCATAACGCCAGATGGCGTTATAGGCATCGTCCTTGTCTGCTGCGATGTTATATTCGTTGGTGTATTTACCAGTTGCGGGGTTAAGCGTGCCCGACCAACCACCATACCTCGCAGAAACGGTTGGATAATCTCCATTAAAGACACTGCCTTCGCTGCCAAGGTTTTTGGAGGATTGCAGATGTTTTTCTCCAAAGGCGATGGTGGAGGATGTGCCATCGGTGATATCCCTGAATTGCCTGACCGACTGAAAAGATTCCTGAGTAGTAATGACCGCATTCGGGTCGGATTGTACCGGGTTGTAGGTAACTCCGCCGATATAGGTGTTTGGTGACTTTGCTGCCCGGGAACGAACAATCACCCCATCAAAATTGTAGGTATCAGTTCCGGAATTTGCGGCATAATCCGAAACCGATCCAGGGATTTGCGCAAAGGTTGGATTAGTACGGTTGTCGTTGCCGTTACTTAAAGAAGCTGAGGGGCTTCTTCTGCTGGGGCAAACAAAGAGCGATACATTTTTCTCTCTCGCTGCTACAGGTTGCACATGATACCGCTTTTTAAGATCCCATTGCTTGAACATGTTTTCCTGTTCCACATAAGGCAAAATAAACACGGCCCAGGTAGCCCATTGATCTTCGACATACGCCAACAGCAAACCCCCATTGTTGGCAGATTGATGATTATGAAACGCAAGGCCAAGTTGCTTCAGATGATTGCTGCATTGAATACGGGCTGCGGCTTCTCTAACTTTTTGCACAGCAGGAAGAAGCAAGCCAATCAAAATGGCAATGATTGCAATAACCACTAATAGCTCTATGAGTGTAAATCCCGAGGTGCGATTTTTATTAATAGGGGACATGCACGACTCCACTTTTGTAAAGGCAGGAATTCAAGGATAGAAATATATTTTAACTTTAACTGCAATCGAAAACAACAAAAATCAATTCTATACCAGCAACAGCAAGCCCCTATCCTGCCACGGCCTCTTCAAAAGCCCCACCTTACTGCCCTTTGCTTATTTGGTCTTGCTGGAACTTCTCCCCTCTCGGTATATCGTTTTATTGTTCTTTTTAGCAAAGGTGGCATGCTTGTGAATCAGGTGCAGGTGCGAAGATTTCCGGTACTATTTCTACTGCTATTAAGCTTTTTGCTATCTGCTGGTTGTAGGAGTTCAAGCAAACGCTCATTCAGTTATTACCCCTTGCCTAGTTCTCGCTGGACACAACAAACCGAACAGTATTTGGTCTCGCGACAATTGCCCTCGAAGCTTACAGAAACTAACCCTCAATCATTGTTAAGAGCCTTAAGAGAAAAAAACCTAAACCTCACCGACCTCGAATCGATGATGGAGCTTTCGTTTGAAAAGGCAGACCTCACGGACGACAACGATATCTATTCCGCTGTGGAATATTATGCCTACGCTGCTTGCTTTGCTTGGCGAATCCTAGATCGTGAAGGGTTTGACAATCCAAAAACGCAAAGAGCATCCGATATTTATCAAGCCTGCCTAGCAAGAGTTTTGGAAGATGGCACCAGAGACAAGGGTTTTCAAATGAACGGGCAATGGCACGTTCACGAAAATATCCCCTCCTTCCCTGTTTACTCCCATGGGTTCCCTAACAGAACTCACCTGTTTCGAAACGTCACCGTTCCAAAAACCGATACCAACTATAACTTGACCAATTATTATGTAAGAAAAGGCGCTGGCCTGCCCGTCATCTTCCACCCCGATGCAAATGCAAGCTCAGATCCTCTTGATATCTATCACAATCTTGGGCACCCAATGAGTGCCACCATTATCGTGCTTCCTAATGATGATCTTGAAAAAGGTTTTTGTAGGATTGAAGTTGTAAACTCAAGAGTCTATAGCACCATTAAAGTAAGTGGGAAAGAAATCCCCCTGGCAGGCGACTTTTCTGCTGCTTATCAGGAAATGCTCGAAAGAGATCTGAGCTCGAAACTTTGGATCATGGGTTTCCTTGATGGCGACCGAGAATCCAAATTCCAAGGTCTTTACATGGCAGAGCCCTATAACCCCGATAAAATCCCTGTCGTTTTTGTTCACGGCTTGCTTTCCACCCCAGCAACTTGGATGGAAACCATGAACGAACTTGATCAAATCCCTGGTATCAAAGAACGCTATCAGTTCTGGTTTTATATGTATCCAACATCAGGGTCCATCCTTTTAAACGGCACCGATCTGCGCGAAAATCTGCAACGCACAATTCACCACTTAGATCCAAAAAACACTAACCCAGCCCTAAAGCACATGGTGCTTATAGGCCATAGCATGGGCGGCCTTCTCGCAAGGCTTCAAGTAGTCTACAGCGATGACAAGCTTTACTCTGGTTTATGCAGGGTACCTTTCAATGAACTTCAAGGTAAACCCACGGTACTAGAACTTGCAAAGAAGACACTTTTTTTTGACCCTAATCCCAACGTTTCCCATGTGGTTTACATCGGCACACCCCATAACGGCTCACCCCTTAGCTTCACCCCAACAGGTAGGTTGGGCAGCCTGATAGCCCATACGCCCTCTTGGCAGAAAAATTTTCGCTCCGAACTCAATGAACAAAACCCCTACGCTTTTCTCCCCGCTTTCAAAATTCAAAGCCAGCCCAACAGCATCGATATGCTTGGTTTCGAAAATCCGTTCCTAAAAGTTTTTCAAGGCCTTCGGCCCTCCGAACATATTCAAGTTCATTCCATTGCGGGCGATTTGAACCAACTATTTGAATCTCGTAAAGGCGACTCCGTTGTACCCCTTACCAGTGCCCTTGCAACCAAATCAGACACCGTTACGATTGTTCAGGAAAGGCATATGGAATTGCACCATCACCCCAAAACCATCTCTGAAATTACACGAATTCTTCAACTAAATATCATCGAGGCGGATGCCCTCGCCTCTAAAGCAAAATAGTCAGATTTTTTCAACAACTTTTCATATTCTTTCTGATACATTACCTGAATATTATTGGCACTTATTTTTATTTAGCAGGAGATCCCTTTCATGACTTCTAATTTAATCCAAGCCCCAGAAGGCGTTACCAAATACACCGACCGCCTTGCAGACCCTTGTATCATGGTCATCTTTGGTGCATCGGGCGACCTTACCAAGCGGCTCCTAATGCCCGCATTGTTCAACCTTTATTGTGGGGGACTTCTAAGCAGCGAGTTCGCAATCATCGGCATTGCATTCGACAGCCTCGACACCGAGAGTTTCCGCAAAAAAATGACCGAGGACATTAAAAAATTCAACACACGCAAAGTCTTTGATGAAAACCAGTGGAATGAGTTTGTCCAAAAACTTTACTACACACAAGGTGATTTCTCCGACCCTGAAGCTTACAAAAGGCTCGCAGTTTTAATCAACGCCACCGAAGCCAAATTAAAAACCGAAGGCAATACCCTGTTTTACATGGCTACACCGCCCTCGGTATTTGAACTGGTTTCCTCCAACCTTCAATCATCAGGTGTTAAGAATTCAGAAAAAGGCTGGGTCAGGGCGATCTTCGAAAAACCATTCGGGCATGATCTTAAAACCGCTGTCGAGTTAAATCGCCTGCTTTTAAAGCATTGGAACGAAGAACAGATTTACCGCATTGATCATTATCTGGGCAAGGAAACCGTACAAAACATTCTTGCTTTCCGCTTTGCCAACGGGATTTTTGAACCTCTTTGGAATAAAGAACATATTGATCATATTCAGTTCAGCGTCATGGAAACCGTGGGCGTTGAAAGCAGGGGTAAGTATTATGAAACTTCGGGCGTGCTTCGCGATATGATCCAAAATCATATGTTTCAAATGCTTGCTTACCTTTGCATGGAACCCCCTTCTTCCTTCAAGCCCGATGCAATCCGAAATCAAAAATCTGAACTTCTTGATGCGGTTCGCATCATGACTCCCGAAATGGTTCGCACCCACACCGTTCGCGGGCAATATGGCCCGGGTAAAAAATGGGATGAATCCCCAGCGCCTGGCTATCGCCAAGAAGCCGATGTTTCCCCCACTTCGAACACCGAAACTTTCGCATGCTTAAAATTGTTCATCGATAATTGGCGCTGGGATGGCGTACCTATTTATCTCCGTTCGGGCAAAAACCTCTGGAAACGAGGCACCGAAATCATGGTCCAATTCAAAAACCCACCCGACATCCTTGGTAGGGGCCAATCTGCAAGTAACACCAGAATTCCCAATCGCCTTTTCTTCCATATCCAACCCGATCAAGGGATCGAATTGCGCGTCCAAGGCAAATCTCCCGGACCAACCATGTCCACCCAAACCATTAACATGCGCTTCGATTATAGCGAATCTTTCGAATCCTCAAGAGGAACGGGCTACGAAGTCCTTCTTTATAATTGCATGATTGGCGATGCCACGCTCTTCTCCAGAACCGATCTGGTTGAAACAGCTTGGCGCATTGCCCAGCCCATTTTTGATGTTTGGGAAAAAGAACCCGCAGGCGACTTCCCTAACTACCCTGCAGGGGGATGGGGTCCCAAGAAAACCTACGACCTCATCGAAAATGATGGCCGTAACTGGGTGGAAGTGGTCAGCCGTGATGTGCTTGAAAAAATTCCACTCTTCAAAGACACAGGCAAGATCTTCCTCTACAACCTTGCAATCAACCTTAAGCCCGATATCTACGCCCCCGGTGATTTCATCATCAAAAAAGGCGAGGTTGGTACCGAAATGTTCATCATTTCCAGCGGTTCGGTCGAAGTTCTGGATGATCAGGGCAAAACAATCAACACCATGAGGGATGGCGCATTTTTTGGGGAACTCAGCCTTCTTAATGCCTCGCCCCGTACCGCTAGTATCCGTGCAACTACTGATTGCGATATCTTTATTCTTTCCAAGAAAGATTTCGACAGGGTACTTAAAACCTACCCCGAGTTTCTAGGTAAAATCAAAAAGATAGCAGAAGAACGCTATAAGGTGAAACTGCCCACTGCCTAAGCATAGGGAAAATAACAGCCCTGCCGTTTCAACTGCAATTGATTTAACATCAAGGAAATATGATGCCGTACTTGCGCACGTTCATACTCTTGTTTTTTACCTTAATTCCAGCTCTTTTGCTTGCTGATGAAAAACTCAAGGGCATCGCTTGCAGATCGGTTCACCTAGGCTACCCTGCACCCGAAGGCAACTCTTTTTACATTGAGATGAAAATCCTTTCCTCCGCGCCCGGTACCTACTTCATGGCTTGCGGTTGGAACAAGGGATACTTCGGCGTACAAGAACTCGCCAACGGTAAAAAAATCATCCTCTTTTCTGTATGGGACTCTGGGCAGAACGATCCCAAAGCAGTCGAGGAGGATAAACGCACCAAGCTTGTTCATAAAGATGAAAAAACCCGCATCGGACGTTTTGGAGGCGAAGGCACGGGTGGGCAATCATTCTATGATTACGATTGGAAAATAGGCGAAAACCTGCGCTTCCTCGTCACTTCCAAAGTTGAAGGCAATCGCACCGTATACTCCGGGCACTTCTTCCACTCCGAACAAAAAAAGTGGATCCACATGGTTTCTTTTTCCACCATCACAGGCGGCACCAACCTCAAAGGCTATTATTCCTTCGTCGAAGATTTCAAACGCGACAAAGTTTCTACCACCTTCGCTCGAAAAGCAGAATTCTTCAACCCTTGGATCAAAAACATCAACAATGATTGGCTGCCCATTTCTAAAGCGAACTTCACCGCAGATGCAAACCCCGTTCTTAATATTGATGCGGGCACCAAAAACGGCCATTTCTTCCTGATCACCGGCGGCGATACCAATAACACCCTTAAACTTCGCTCTGTTATAGAAAACCCCAGCCCAATTAAAACTCCTCCCGCAGACATTCCCAAATAAACGAGTTCGGTTTCGCACTTTTGCTGCTTTAAATCCAAAAAATCTTCACATTTTCAAAGGTTTTTATCATTATCCAAGATTCAGCAGTTATGATCTCGCTTGCAATGGCAGTATTGACTATAAATACTTAGTGTAGGATCGGGTATTTGTTGTTTTAAGTGACTTTTTGTCTGATCTAGCGAGAGGATTGCATGAGCTCTTTTGTTCCGATTCCATCCAGCTCGATTGGCTATAAATTCTTCATGGGCATCACAGGCCTATTACTTATTGGCTTTGTGCTCGGCCACATGACCGGCAACCTTCTCATATTCATGGGCCCAGAAGCCATCAACGAATATGGGGAATTTCTGCAAACCATGGGTCATGGCGTACTCATCTGGGTTGCTCGCATTGGCCTCGTTGCTATTTTCTCCATCCACATGACACTCGCTTTAGTACTTCGAAAGAAAAACAATAGCGCCAGGCCAGTTCCTTATGGTGCAGATGGTACCATTCAGGCTTCGTGGGCTTCCCGCCATATGATGCTTACAGGGATCGTAATCTTCTTGTTTCTGGTTTATCACATTGCGCATTTCACGGTTGGGGCAATAGACCCTGATAACCATAAGGAAGTAATTGCCCGTGATATTCACAACAAGTTTGATATTTACACGATGGTAGTCAGGGGTTTCCAGCAGCCATTGGTAAGCGGATTGTATATTCTTGCTCAACTCGCATTAGGGTTGCATTTAACCCATGGCGCAGGGAGCTGGTTGCAATCGCTTGGGCTAGCGCGGGGCTGGGTTCGCAATCTCGTTCTCCCATTGGGTTATGGAATTGCGGGCATTATTGTTATTGGCAATTGTTCAATTCCTGTTTCCATCCTACTGGGATGGGTAAAATAAGGAGAGGATCCAGGGACGATGAACCTAGATAGTAAAATTCCCGAAGGCCCACTCGAACAAAAGTGGGACAGCTTCAAATCAAATATGAAGCTGATCAATCCTTCTAACAAACG
>CAMDHK010000067.1 GCA_945897965.1 Candidatus Kuenenia stuttgartensis
ATGGGGTTTAGTTATCGCTACGGGGGCCTTCTTAACTTCCTTTTCACAATTGGGAGTATTGATTCATGAGCATTAACAAACCAACAAAAAAATGGAGCACGAAGGATATTGATAAGATGCTGGCTTTGCTGCCAATCATTGAGGCTGAAGGTTTCAAAGCAGCGAGCTGGCCTAAGAGGGAACCGGTTGAAGTGAATGGGGAACTGATTCAACATGTACCCCATCCGGAGTATCATTCGGTGGTCGATCAATTCTGGGAATTTTGTTATGAGACAAGCTGCTTTATAGAGCCCTATGAAGTGCTGCCTGAAGATCCTACGGGAACCGAACCAGATACAAGTCTCTTTAATTTGTTGCAAAATGCGAGCGATATGTCCCATGCAACTGTGGACCAGATCAGGCGCTATTTTAATCTTTGCACCCGTGCCGAACGATTCTGTGATGGGGCCATTGAAGGACACATTGAAAACGGACTTATCCCTGCTGCATTATGCCAATTGCGCCGACTTCGGGAATCCATGTGATCCAATTCCTTTCTAAAGCCCTATACAAATAAAACAATAAAGATGTTATTAATATAGTAATTAGGCATGATTTTGTTAGGCTGGTAATGTGTTGTGCATCCTTGGCTACTATTTCTTCCAGATCATGCAGGAGCAAAAGGCCCCTCGATTTTTATATCTGCGAAACTTGAAATGGTTATTTAGGCGAATCTAAGGAGTTTTGCTCATGGCTACTAGAAAACCGAATAACCCCGAGGATCAAGGCAGGAGGGTATTGGGCCGTTCTATTGAGGGGGCATCTTTCCCTGTCCCGCCTTCAGTCGATGAGTTGACAACAGTCTACCCCATTCTTCTCGAAGAATTGAAGAATCGGATTGGCACCGAACGGGTTCGAACCACTTTTGCCGCCAATGCTTCAATGTTGCTTCTTTACTGGGATATCGGGCAAGCGATTCTCATCCGACAGGCAAAAGAAGGCTGGGGCGCCAAAGTCATCGATCGGCTTTCTACTGATCTTCGCAATGCTTTCCCTGATATGCGCGGATTATCTGCAAGAAACCTCAAATATATGAGGACTTTTTCTGAAGCTTGGCCTAAGCGGGCAATTGTGCAAGAGGCGCTTGCACAATTGCCTTGGTATCAAAACTTGGCCCTTTTGGAAAAGCTCGACACACCTGATGATCGACTCTGGTATGCTGCGAAAACACTGGAACATGGCTGGTCTCGAAACATTCTTGTGCTTCAAATCCAAAGCCAACTTCATAAAAGGCAAGGGAAGGCCATCACCAACTTTCCCTCCGCTTTGCCACCGGTTGAATCCGATATGGCTGCCCAAGTATTCAAAGATCCGTATCTGTTCGACTTCCTTGGCACTGCTGACCCTCGCAGAGAGCGCGAGGTTGAGCAGGCTCTTGTCAATCATGTTCAGAAATTCTTGTTGGAATTGGGCGCTGGTTTTGCCTTTGTAGGTAAACAGATGCCACTGGAAGTTGGAGACCAAGACTTCCTCGTAGATCTCCTTTTCTATCATCTGAAGCTTCGCTGTTTTGTGGTGGTGGAATTAAAGTCTGTGCCTTTCGACCCCGCATTTATTGGCCAACTCAATCTTTATCTTTCTGCAGTTGATGATCTTTTAAGGCATTCAGATGATCTTCCCACCATCGGTTTGTTGCTGTGCAAGGGCAAGGATCAGCTTGTGGTGGAGTATGCCCTGCGCAATTTTCAAAAACCCATAGGTGTTGCGGATTGGGAAACCCAGATCGTCTCCTCTCTTCCCGAAGGGTTGAAAGGCAGCTTGCCCAGCATCGAAGAGATCGAGGCGGAGTTGGCGGGTGATTTGTTGGTTTCAAAACCAAAGAAGCCTGTTTCAAAGAAGAAGGGGCCCAACAAATGAAAATCTTTAAGCCTCCGTTCGTAAAATTCGAGCAGCTATTCTTGTTACTATCGTGAACCAAGCCACCAGTCTTTTCTTGTTGTGAATAAAATCAACTTTGCTAGTATGGCAACTGCAAACCGCCCGCCTGATCTTTCCAGCCCTGCTGTTACAAGGATTAAACCATCATGGCAATTCAACCCCGGCGAACTTTTCTGAAACAAAATCTTGCACTTGGAACAGGCGCCCTGCTTACAGTAAATGCCAAAGCTGCGGCCAATATAATCAAGGTTGGTTTTATCGGGCCTGGAGGCATGGGCACCAATCATCTTAAATTGTTGGTGCAACGCAAGGATGTAAGTATTGATTATATTTGTGAGCCTGATGCTGCACGGCTGGCTAATGCAATCAAACTTGTCCAAGATGCAAAAGGGAATCAACCCAAGGGTGTCAAGGATATGCGTCAGGTGCTGGATGATAAATCGATTGATGCAGTTTGGATTGCAACCCCTGATCACTGGCATGGCCCTGCAACAATTCTTGCGTGTGATGCGGGTAAGCATGTGTATGTCGAAAAACCCTGCAGCCATAATATCCGTGAAGGCAAGTTGATGATCGAGGCGGCCCGAAGAAATAAAAAAATCGTGCAGGTAGGCACACAGTCGCGCAGTACCGCCCATGTTCAGGAAGCAATGAAGAAAATCAAGGAAGGTGCGATAGGCGAAGTCTTGGTCTCAAAAGCCTGGAACAGCCAACTGCGTAGAGATACCGGTAAACAAAAAGCCTCCAACCCTCCTGATAATCTCGATTATGATCTTTGGATCGGACCTGCTCCACTGCGACCCTTTCAATCCAACCTGTTGCCAGGCATCTGGCGCTGGTGGTTTGATTTTGGCACAGGCGATGCAGGCAACGATGGGGTTCATGAAATCGATATCGCCCGCTGGGGCCTTGGCGTCAACACCCACCCTTCCACCATTGCTGCATTAGGGGGCAAAAGTTTCTTCAATGATGACCAGCAATTCCCCGACACTATGTATTGTGCGTTTGAATATCCGGGTGCCTCTAAGGATGGCAAGGCTAAGCAGTTGATTTATGAGCATCGGATCTGGTCGCCTTACATTCAGGAAGGTTTTGAAAACGGGAATGCTTTTTATGGCACCAAGGGAATGATCATCCTTGGTAAAAGTGCAGGCTGGCAACTCTTTGGCCCTAGAAACAAGCTCATCGAATCGGGCAAGGGTTCTCCCGATGTTGCTGCACACCACCAAAATTTCATTGATTGCATTCACTCGGGTAAACTACCCAATGGCGACATAGCAGAGGGGCACCTTAGTGCCTCGCTTGCCCACCTTGCAAATATCGCCTGCAGGTTAAACAAAAGCTTTTCGTTCGATCCTGTGATGGAAAAAGTCACTGATCTGCCTCAGGCAGATAAGTTGGTTCGTAGAACTTATCGTGAAGGCGGCCATTGGGCGATTCCCAAGGGCGTTTGATTCTTAAACAAGGAATATCGTGAAACATTATCTTCTTACTTTTGTAGCTGCTCTTCTAGCTGCTTCTTTTTCCCCTGCAGAAGAAGCAATCAAACTTCCTGCAAAGGAAAAGTTCCACCTGTTTTTATTGGTTGGCCAATCGAACATGGCAGGCAGGGGCGTGGTTGATGTACAAGATAAAACGCCAGATCCCAGGGTGCTGATGTTGAATAAAGCGGGAGAATGGGTGAGTGCAGCTGACCCATTGCACTTTGATAAACCTGCTGCTGGAACTGGGCTTGGAAAAACATTTGCTTTACGAATTGCAGATGCGAACCCCGGCATCATCATCGGCTTGATTCCCTGTGCCGTGGGTGGTTCGCCAATTGATAGCTGGAAACCGGGCGAGTTTTATGCGCCAACAAAAAGCCATCCGTGGGATGATACAAGCAAACGATCTAAGATTGCATTGAAATCAGGAGTGTTAAAAGGAATCCTTTGGCATCAGGGGGAATCCGATTCTAAGGAACCTCTTGCAAGTGCCTATGAGGAAAAGTTGCACGACTTGGTCAAAAGATTCCGTAAAGAATTAGAGGCACCTGAGGTGCCGTTTATTGTGGGCCAGATGGGGCAGTTTGCTGAAGTGCCTTGGGATGCTGCGCATAAAAAGGTGGATCAAGCCCATCAAGATATTGTTAAAAAAATCCCCTTCACTGCTTATGTGAGTGCTGATGGCCTTAAGCACAAGGGCGATAAGGTTCACTTTGATGCAGCTTCTTATCGTGAATTAGGCAAGCGCTATGCAACAGCTTATTTAAAACTAATGGAATCCAAAAAACCCTAAACCGGGAATTTAACAGGAGTTTGATTGTTATGAAAAAGAAATTGTCTTCGCTGATTGTGTTGCTGGTATTGCCCATGGGAATGCTGTTGGCTGCAGATCCGATGCCACCAAAAGGTTTCCGTTCCATTTTCAATGGCAAAGACCTAATTGGCTGGTATGGCTGGAACCCGCATTCCTCGACCAAACTTAAAGATGAAAAGCTGGAAGCTAATCTTAAAAAACAGAAGGAAGAGTTTTCTAAGACTTGGAAGGTAGAGAATAGCGAATTAGTGAACGGGGGCGATGGGCCTTACGCAACTTCCACAGAGGAATTTGGTGACATTGAATTATTGATTGAATACAAGACTGTTGCTAAAGCGGATAGCGGGATCTATCTGCGGGGTACTCCCCAAGTTCAGATTTGGGATATCAATCAGCCTAGCTTGGAAAAAGCTCCGGATCGTAATCCTAACAGGGGCTCGGGTGGGCTTTTCAACAATACCCCAAAATCCAAAGGTCGTGATCCGCTTGTGGTTGCTGATAAGCCTTTTGGTGAATGGAACTCCTTTCGCATCAAGCAGGTAGGTGCTCAAACTTGGGTTTGGCTCAATGATAAATTAGTGGTAGATAACGCAACCATGGAAAATTTCTGGGATCGTAAAATGCCCTTGCCTGCAAAGGGCCCAATCATGTTGCAGACGCATGGCGGAGAGATTCGCTGGCGCAATATTTTTGTGCGCGATATCAATGCAGAAGAAGCCAAAAAGCTTTTGGGGAAGTAAAATGTACCTATCGTTATTACAAATGATAGCTATATAAAAGCTTGGAAGAATTGTTTATTTAATGAAAGAAGCTCTTTCGATTTTTGAATCTGTTTTGTTTGGGGTATTCTCTTGTTTTTGGGAATAAGCAGCCTTAGTGATTTCATTTTCTCTTTTGGAAATTTCCCACTCTGCTACGGTATAACCAACTAGGACTCCGCCAACGCTGATTGCGGGCCTTAGATAGAAAGGGCCAAAAAAAAGCCCAGCAACACGCCCGATATCTTTTGATGATCCATTAAGCATACCTGGATACATTTTTCGAATAGTAGCCTTTTCCAACTCCCAGTCTTGTTTTAATTTTGCGTAAGCAATCATCTCATTGGTTTTTTGCTTCTGTGCCCAAAAAGATATGAACGGGAGTTTTGAACCTAGTGCGTATAATCCTGGATAACTTTGTCTTTGTATTATTTTTGCGTAGGACATCTCCGCCATTATTTCGAGGTTATTATTTGAATTAATATGCATCGTATTGGTGTAAGGATCGTAATAATTCCTTCCCCAGACGCTGGGTTTCGTAATTGCATTACCAAGCCAATAGGCGGAACCTAAAGAATATTTAATCAGGGGATTAATGGATGTATTTGCTTCTAATCTGTTCCAATCATCTTTGGGGGTTTCTGTTTGAAACTCGATATTAAGAGCTTCAAGTTCATTATCCTCAAGATAATCGTTCATGATCCTGATAGTTGTTGGAGATAAGGGTTCTGTCGCTTTGTTCCAAGGGAAAGAACCCCTGATGCGTTGAACCATCGTTTTCTTTACCGGGATTTCTTCCGCATTTAAAATATCTGAACTTAACAACTTCGGAGGTGAGGTTTTTGTTTCAGCGCGCGCGTTATCATTGGTCCTCATCGAAGAGCAACCAGCTAAAGCCATCATAATTAATACTAGTATCAAACGCATTTCATCAACCTTGAGTAAGGTTTGATGCATAATCTTTATCCTTTAAAAAGCAAGTGCTTTAGTGGCGAGAAGTTGGGTTGACTGGCAAAGGCTGGAAGGAACATTTTAAATTAGGTAACTGTTTATCCTACGAATTAACGCCGTGAATAAGTTGTATTCATCTAATTTGTAAGTGCCTTAATAGCCACATAATTTTTGAACCTGATTGACATATGGCCATTATTATAAGATACTTTACTAATTGTTTTTATCATCGATTCTTTACAAGAGTTCCGCCATGCAACCACCCCTTAAGCATAAAGCGTTTACCCTGATAGAGCTTTTGGTGGTAATTGCAATCATTGCGATTCTAATTGGCTTGCTGTTGCCTGCGGTGCAAAAAGTTCGTGAAGCTGCAGCGCGGATGAGTTGCACTAATAAGCAAAAGCAAATAGCCCTGGCACTTCATAACTATCATGGAACTTTTGGCGTGTTTCCCATGGGGCAGCCGCAAGGGTATTTTAATAGTAATTGGTATAATGGCGTAACGAAGGACAATGACCGTTCTAATTGGGCAGGAACTATTTTACCTTACCTTGAGCAGACTGCAATTGGTTCACAGCTTGATGCGTTATTAATGACCAACTCGGGTTACACCTGTTTTACGCCATTTTCAAATAATGTGCTTTCTATATTTCTTTGTTCATCAGATCCTGCCAGCCCAAAGATTGCAGCCGCGGCAGGTAATGCTCAAGGTTTTCACATTAGCTTTATTACCTGCCATGGGAGTGGCTATGCTACTCCGACTGCAGATCCCCGGGGCATTAATTTAGATGGGACTTTTTACGGGCTATCGAAAGTCCGCATTACTGATATTTCGGATGGTACTTCTAATACTGTAATGGTTAGTGAACTTATTCAGGGAAGTGATTCAGTTGCTGGTGGGCACGATGTGCGAGGCCGTATGTGGAATACTGTTCATGCGGGAACAACATTTTCAACGATCTTTCCACCAAACTCGACGGTTGGTGATAATACGCAAGGTTATTGTGGAGCGATTCCGAAAGCACCTTGTGGTGCTCAAAGTGCGCTTAATGCTTTTTCATTAGCTCGCAGTTATCATACAGGCGGGGTAAACATGGCCCGGGCCGATGCCAGCGTTCGATTTATTACGAACTCCATAAGCCCTGCAACTTGGCTGGCAATGGGCTCGCGCAATGGCGGCGAAGTCATCAACGAACCATAATTTGGGACCTTATAAATGAAACTCTTAGGTGTTGGTTGTTCTTTGTTGTTATTGATTTCTCTTGGGTGCAATAGTGCAGAAACCCCAGCGGAAGTTTCCGGAACTGTATTATTGGGATCCGAGCCCCTTGCAGAAGGTGAAATTATTTTTGAAGCTGTGGATAAAAGCACGGCTCCCGGTGCAGGGCCAATCAAAGATGGTAGATACACCATCCAAGTTCTACCCGGTTCCAAAAAAGTTAAAATTCAAGCATCTAGACCCGCTGCCAAAATTGATCCTGTCATGAAAATTGCAATGAAAGAAAGTATCTTGGGACCCGAGTTTAATGAAAAAACAACTCTTAAAGCTGAAATCAAATCTGGCAAGAATGAGAAGATCGATTTCCAAGTAAAGCAAATGAGTGAGAAGTAAGCCCCTCATCAAATCATTGTTTTTTTGCTGGACTTCCCCATTCATACCCTTTACAAAAAAGGGGTAAATATCACTTTTACCTTTTCGGAGATTTCCATGAATTCCTATCTGATGAAAACCGTTGCACTCGGCTTATTCCTGATTGCCTGTACCTTTTCCAATGCTGCTAGCTTTGAACAAGGCAAACCAAAGATTCAATCCATTGATGTGATTTCTTTTCAGCCTGAAGGCATTTTGCTGATAGGCGATGGCAAAGCTGGGCAGGTTGTATTGATCGATACGAAGGATCGTGAGCCACAAAAATGGACCGCTTCGGTAGGTGATCTCAAAGGTAAAATTGCAGAACGCCTGGGAGTTGCAGCCAAAGAAATTGAACTGATTCACTTTGCAGTAAACCCCGTTTCTGGGAAAGCTTATCTTGCAATTCGCAAGCAAGACACCAAGAGTCAGCACCTGATCACCGTGGATGGTCAGGGTAAGATTTCCGAATTCTCGCTCGATAATGTTGCTTTCAAAAGTGTTGCATTGCCTAAAGGTTCGGGTGGTGCGATTTCTAAAATCACCGACTTAGCTTGGATGAGCGATCGTCTTCTCGTGAGTGGTGTTGCTGCAGATGAATTTGCCTGCAAGCTTTATAGTGTTCAGCAACCTCTCGAAAAACAATCCGAAGTGATTCTTACCAGCGCTGAAACTTTTCATGTGGCTCATGGCAAATGGGAAACCAAAGCCCCTATGACCGTTCTCATGCCGTTTGAAGAAAATGGCAAGAAGTATCTTGTTGGCGCTTTCTCTTGTACCCCGCTTGTGAAATACCCACTCGAAGCGTTCACCGAAAATGCTAAGGTCAAAGGCCAGAGTATCGTAGAACTTGGATCGGGCAACAAACCCATCCATATGTTCACCTATCAAAAAGATGGTAAGAGCTATGTGCTCATCAACACCTTCCGCTTTCATCATCAGAAAAAACCTTTTGGCCCCAGCCCTTATTGGACTGCCAGAATTGAAACCGGTGTGATCAGTGAAAACGCCAACATCAATGAAAAGGCCCTTAAGAGATTGGATAGCAAGGGAGAACCTGGTACTGAAAAGATCAAGTTGATTCCTGAGTTTCATGGCGTATCGCACATGGATAAACTTGATGCTGCCCATGCGCTTGTAATTTCCGAAGATGATAAAGGTGCCCTCACCCTCAAGGCCTTAACTCTTCCCTAGGATTGATTATTTAAAATGATGATCACCATGATGGCGGCATTGCTGATTGCGGTGCCGCCTCTTTTTCAACCACTGGAGAATTCCCCGGGTGTCGAAGTTCGACTGCCTTTGGATGCATCATCGCCTTTGAAGAAAAAAGTAGGCACTGTTTCTAATGATGATGGAGAGGGCGTTTTTGTTGTTGGGTTGTTCAAGGATGAGACGGGTAAAATCGGCGCCCCTTTGTTTGGTAAGTACTTAGTTCGAGATGGAGAGTTGGTGTTTATACCGAGCCAGCCATTTTCTCTGGGGAAGACTTACAAAGCTATTCGCACCGATACCAAGGATAAAGAGGTTTCACAATTTAAGGTGCCAGCCTTAAAGGCTCAGGATGTGGTAAGAGTGGTGAAGGTTTACCCTACTACGGATCGGGTGCCTGCAAATCTTTTGAAATTCACGATAGTTTTTTCTGGGCCGATGAGGCAGAGCAAAACGATTTTTGATGCTATTGAGTTGGTTGGCCCTGAAGGGAAGTCGGTGGATGATCCATGGAGGCGCACCGAGCTTTGGAATGATAACGACACTCGTCTGACGCTTTGGTTTCATCCAGGTCGGGTGAAGCTGGGTGTTAATTTAAGAGAACAGTTGGGCCCACCCTTAGAGCCAGGTAAAACTTACACTCTTAAAATACCTAGTGATTTATTAGATGCATCAGGAAACAAGCTGGCGCAGGGGTTTGAGAAAAAAATCATCGCAGGAGCAGAAGTTCGCACAAGGTTGGATGTCAACCAATGGAAAATAATCCCACCTTCTATGCAATCAAAAGATGCTCTTAACATTAACTTTCCTTATGTCATCGATCCCTATTTATTTGCAAGAGAGGTGATGGTTGTTGGGCCCACTGGGAAAACAATCCTTGGAAAAGCTTCGATGGGGTTGGAAGAAAAAGTCTGGCAGTTTGTGCCTGAGGAAGCTTGGCAGTTAGGGGAATACACGATTCGTGTGGGTTCGGAAGTCGCAGACCTTGCAGGCAATACGATTTCACGGCCTTTTGAAGTGAATTTAGAAACGCTCGAACCACTTGCTGGCGTACAAAAATTGAAGTTTATGGTTAAGTAGACAGTTTAACAAGCTGCTTTGAAAACCTCTAAAGCAAAGCAATCTTCCTGCTTTCTTGTCTTCCTTAGCGTCTTAGCGGTGAGAATGCTTTTAAGAAAAGACCATTAACCGCAAAGACGCAAAGAGCGCAAAGAAGCATCAGCAATCACCAAATCTTCTTGTCTTCCTTCGCCTCCTTGGCGTCTTAGCGGTGAGAATGCTTTTAAGAAAAGACCATTAACCGCAAAGACGCAAAGAGCGCAAAGAAGCATCAGCAATCTTCCTGCTTTCGCGTCCTTAGCCCCGCGCCTTTGTCACTTTCGGGTATGCGGAGGTCTAGTCTTTTGGCTGCCTGTATTTCTGGATTCCCCGCTTTCGCGGAGAATGACGGCAATAGGGAGGTCCGCAAAGAGCACAAAGAAGCAGTAGCTTATTCCTTTGCTTTGCTTGTCCTACAAGCCTGAAGCGCAAGCGAAGGAAGCATAAGCAAATGTAAAAGGATAATTGACAAACCGTCGCTAACGCTTCCGGCTCTGAAAGAAATCTTCTATCGCGTCCTTGGCGTCTTAGCGGTGAGAATGCTTTTAAATACTTTGATAAAGCACAGCAAGGTGATGCCAGCCTGAAGAGCTGGGAATGAGTTCAGAAGCTCTTTGCAATTGTTCGAATGCGATCTTTTCCTGGCCCAATCTTAAATGTGCCAGCCCTCGATTAAAAAATGCAAACGGTTCTGTGCCTAGTTTATCCCAAGCTTGTAGTGCTTTCGCATGATCGCCCATGGCCCAATAGTTCGCACCCAATTCATTCTGAACTATATCAATGCTTAATTGATCTTTAATGGTATTTAGTAGCGTTGATGCTTGGTCATGCCTTCCTGCAAGCCTGCAAATACCAACGCTGATGAGTTGCTTTTGCAGGTTCCCTTTAGACCATCCTTCGAGTTCGGGCAAAGGCAGCAGAGTTTGCCAGCCTGTTTCTTCACGAATGAAATTGGAAAGTTCGATGGGGTTTCTTACTGCTTGAGGGAAGTGCCCGCTGGCAAAAGGAATTCCGAAAAGCGCAGGCAGACTAAAGAGTAGCGATTGCCAACCGGGGGGCGCGGATATATTCGCAATTGCTCCCTTGGTATTAGTAAGGGTAAGGAAAATACTATCTTTCCATGCGGGTATTGGATCTATTCCAACATCGGACAGGGTGCCATGGGGGATGGCTGTTTCTAAGTTTGAAGGCGCACCCAACCCTTGTTCAAAAAGATTGATTTGTTGCTTCAAATGCGAGGCAAATAATTCTCCTAAAGCTTTGTTTGCCAATGGTTTGCTGTTGTTGTTCATGTTTCTAAAGTACTCAAAAGTTCCTAATGGTTACATCTTAAGAACGGCAGTAACCATATTACTTGCGATTTAACCTCGAAGCCCGGCTTGTTTTAACAATTTACTTGTACTTTGGTACGCCTCCAGCACCCACTCATAAATCTTTTCAGGTTCGGGGGAATACTCCAATTCAATGCTGATTGCACCCGGAACATTCAACTTCTTGATTTCTTCCAGATATGGGGGAAAATCTACAACGCCTTTGCCTGGAGGTAGATCGCCATGCACTTTACCATCGCAATCGCTGATATGAACATGGATGGCTTTGCCTTTGAGGTTTTTTAATTCAGAAGCGGGGGTATTGGAAAGGAGTAGGTGAGAAACATCGATATTGGCTTTTACAGCGGGGTGATTGACTTCATCAAGAAAGCGAACCATGCTTTCGACATTATTAACGAGTGAAAGTTTGAAGGGTTCGAGTTCGATAGCAATTTGCAGGCCTAGGCCTTGGGCGTATTTGCCTAGTTCGCGGGTATTATGAACTGCGGTGTTCCATTGTTCTTGGGGCGGGATGACTTGTTTTTCCCAGATATATTCGCCTATTACGAGCAAAAGGTTTTTGGCATCGAATTCGTAACACATATCTAGGTATTTATTGCAGCGATCCATGTGGAAGCGTTGCACACTTGGGTTAAAATCGATCAAACCTGTAGCAACGCAAGCCACGCTGATAATGGGCAGGCCGGCTTTTTCGCATTCGGTGCGTATGAGCCTGCGTTCTTTGGCATCGGTATCGAGTGGGTCTGCAAAAATATCGATGCAATCGAACCCGATTTCCTTGGTTTTTTGTATGCCGTAAGAGGTGGCTTTTCCTGCCTGCGCCCAAGCTGAGTTTATTAATCCAAGTTGCATGTAGATACTCTCGTAGGTAAGGAATGCGAAATAAAGTTAAGGGTTAAACATAACATGAAGGGTTAAAAGAGGCTATGGGGTAAAATGGATAATGGCTTTGCAAAAGCAGTGTCCTTATGGTTATAAAAGACCATGGTAGAAGCTGAGTTATTCATGGAGAAGTTGATTGTTTGAGATTGATCCACAGGCACTGCAGGCGTTTGCCTTTTTTTTCGGGATGTTTATTGCATCTGGATTGGGTGCGCCCATTCCAGAAGAGGTTGCAATTGTTTGCGCAGGATTATGGACTGCACATCACCCCGAATTTGGTTTGGCACGCTGGTTGATGCTTCCCACCTGCATCTTTGCGGTGATTTTAAGTGATAGTATTTTATACACCGCAGGAAGGTTCTATGGGAAAAGGCTGTTTGATCTTCCTTGGATGTTGCGTTGGGTGCCCAAAGAAACGCAAGGGCGCATTCTCGATAACTTTGAAAAGTATGGTGTGAATATTCTTTTGTTTGGCAGGTTGGTACCCGGGGTGAGAATGCCTTTGTTTCTTACAGCGGGTTTGCTTAGGTTGAGTGTTACTAGATTTGTGATAGCAGATGGATTGGGAGCGGGGGTTGGTAATACTTTCTTTTTTCTTTTGGCGTTCTGGTTTGGAGAAAAGTTTCAGGAAGTATTGGAAAATGCAGAAGGGGCTTTAATGAAGTTGGGCCCCATCGTTATTTTGGTTGGGCTGATTGCACTTGCAGGTTATTTGCTTTATAGGTTCTTGCGTCATCCTGTTTCCGAGGGCGACCCAGAAGAAGTGCCCATTATCGGCCATCAGGTAGCAAGCCATATCCCACACACCGACAAAAAAACTTCAATTGAAAATGTGTTGGTTCCACCGGAACAAGCCATTCCTCCCGGCAAAATCGATAACCAAGCCTAGAACGAATCACTTTCCATTTGAAATACCGCTATTCGAAATACCATCGAGTCGAAGCCCTTTCAAATAGGCTTGATGTTCTTTTTCGAAATCCTGTAAGGGTTTACCTGTGAGTTTTTCAAAACAGGCGATGGGGTTTCCTCCATTTTTAAGCGCCTTGGCGTAATCATCGAGAACTTGCTTACCCAAAACTTTTTGTTTGAATGCCAGATTGAATGCCAGGGCCCAACTGGCAAAATACATGCGTTGAGAGGTTTCTTTTTCGGAGGGGTGATAAACAAGAAAAAGGGCGGGTTGCGAAGTGAGCAGATCTTTGATGGAGGGCAGCGTGTTTTGATTCAGCGCTAGTTTGACAAAGTCCAATCTGGTTTTGTCTGCATGTCCGATTCGAAGCTCACCTATTTCGAAAATTGCAGCTTCAAATATTTGTGCCAGCCCTTCATTTAGCCAAAGCGGTATTTCGCCTTCTCTGGGGTCGACAACAGCGCAGGAAAGATAAGCGTGAAAAGCTTCATGGTAAAGCCTTTCGAAAAGTCTTTTACGTTCTTTCTGGATCATTTCCAGATTCCCATCATCTGCCTGTTTGATTTTCTTACGGCTATCGAGAAGAGAAGCGGTATGATCCGGCGGGATTTTGTTCTTATAAAACAGCTTCAAATCGTTTTCTCGTTTTAGAAGATCCTGCAGTTCTTTAGAATGAGATAAACTTATTTCTTCCTGAGATGTGCTGAGCCTATCGAGGTCGCTGCCACAAATAATCTGGTTTTTGCTGAGGTCGAAGTAGGCGGGGTTTTTGATATTGATCGCACTATTTTTCAAAATGTCTTGGTATTCTTTGACAGAATTGGTGAGCAGAATAGTGGTGGGTTTGATATTCATTCTGCGTGGGGGCAGAGTTCTGGCATAGGCGGAATAAACCTGTTCGAGTTGGATTGCAGCAAGCTGTGCCATTTCTGGGCGGGAGTTGGTCACCAGGGTAAAATATTGAGAACTGTAGGAAAAGGCGTTGTCTTTTTTAGAAGCGGGCCAGATTGCTTTTTCTAGTTTCACATATTCGATCGGGTTTTTGCCCGCGATGGATTTCGGATCGAGGGATCTTAGGGTGTTGGCAAGGCGTTCGCGTTCTTTGGCAAGTGAATCTAGCTTGGCTGCAAGCAGGATGCGTTCTGGTTCGGGCAGGCGGTCTATTTTCCGGATGGTTGATTTTTCGAAGTTTTCAGTGAAAACAAGGGTTGGCGAGCCAGGCTTTCTTACAATGCACTTGAAAACTGCCTGATTTGGTGATTCTGAGATTAGTAACCCATAAAATGGTAAGCCGGTTTTTCGATGCAATACCTCAAATTTCCACTCGTCTTCGCCTGCACCGGGCAAATATGCGGAATAACCTGTCAATATCAGCAATAAAATCAAATTCCGGTATAAGGGGCGATTCATAATGTCCAAAGCTACTAGGGTGCTTAAAGTCGCTTAATCATGATAGTAACAACAATAATCTGCATTAGGGTGCGGATAAATCAAAATCCGGGTGGACAAACATCAATTTCCTCCCTATTTTAGTAGTTCATGAACAAGAGCCCGTAAAAAGGCTCGGCAATGATGCTCACCGGACTCCCGTTCGGGTAAGACAGTTGCTTATTTAGATGGAGAATTAGCAATGCCAATAGGATTACTTGGAACCAAAATCGGTATGACGCAAGTCTATAACGATGAAGGTAAAGTTTACCCAGTAACGGTTATCAAGCTTGGGCCTTGCCCCGTGTTACAAGTGCGAGACTTGACACGCGATGGCTATGATGCAGTACAAATTGGATTTGAAGAAAAGCCCCGTAGGAAGGCTACCAAAGCTGAGCGTGGTCATATTTCAAGCGAAATGGAATCAAACCGCAGGAAGAAAGCCCCCGCTGGAACTCAGTATCCACCCAAGGCAAACTGCGAGCCACAAAAGTATATTCGTGAATTCCGCCTTGAAAAGGCCAGTGAAGAACTTACCGTAGGCAAAGTGCTTACCGTGGATGAAATTTTCAAAGATATCAAGTATGTCGATGTGATTGGCACAACCAAAGGTCGTGGTTTTGCTGGTACCATGAAAAAAGACAACTACGCAGGTATGCCTGCAAGTCACGGTGCCAAGAAGGTGCATCGATCGATCGGTGGTACCGGTTCGATGGCAAGTAACCGAGGTAGCGGTCGTCCTAAAAAGGGTCGTCCTATGCCAGGTCGTTACGGTGCCGAGAGAGTAACGGTCCGTAATCTGACGGTAGTTAAGATTGATGTAGAAAATCATCTATTGTTGGTAGAGGGTGGAATCCCCGGTGCCAATGGTGGTTTGGTGATGGTACGTGCGACCAATAAGATCAAGTAATTGGCTTACCAGTTGACGCTGGAGGTTTATTACGATAGTTTTAAATTGCCTATTTAAGTGGCATGGAAGCGTGGCTTAGGGGAAACCTGAACCCGCTCCTGGATGGTCAGATAGCTCAGCCGGTAGAGCACAGCCCTGAAAAGGCTGGGGTCGTCGGTTCAATCCCGACTCTGACCACATTAAGAAAGCCTAGGTATCTCTTTAAGAAGAGAGCCTGGGCTTTTTTGATTATAATCCCAATAAAGATAGTATCTCTCCTATCTTTCCTGCTTCTTTGCCCATACTGCCCACTTCGCTTATTAAGGCTTTGTCTATCAATGACGATGAAAAAGGGATACTTTATAATCAAGTAGGATTTATCCGTAATGGAATTTGTTCAAACCACCTTTCGAAGCGCTTTTTCTAATAGCATTAGAGAAAAAACATTCTGGCTACTAGCTCTGCTTTTGACTCTTGCTTTGGTTCCCAGATTGGGAATTTTAACCATGAGGGGTGAAGAAACCCGAAGAGCTCTTGTTGCTTTTGAAATGCAATACTTTGATGATTACATCACGCCAAGAGAACAAGGCGAACTTTTTCAGAGCAACCCTCCTTTAAGTTCTTGGTTGATGTTGGGAAGCACACTTGTGTTTGGTAATAATGATCCCTTTGCGGTGCGCTTTCCCTCTGCGGTTGCGGTGCTTCTTACCAGCCTTTTGATCTATGTCTATGCTCGCAATTTCTTTTCTTGCGTTGGAGCTTTTGCCAGTGCGCTGGGGTTTGCAACCAATGGCGAAATCATGATCATGAGCCAGAAGGCAGAACCCGAAGCGGTTTATATTTTCTTTTTAAGTGCATCTCTGATGCTTTGGCATTGGGGCTATGAAGGCAAGTGGCCTGCAGTTGCAACTTGGATAAGTGCTGGGGTGATGGTGGGCTTTGCCTCGCTTTGCAAAGGGGGCCTGCAGCCCTTGGCATACTTTTGCGCCAGCGTTTTTTTCTATCTCTTGTATTCAAGAAACATGCGCTACCTGTTCACCCTTCCCATGCTGGTGGGATTGTCTTGTACTATTGCTGTGGTCGCTGCTTGGATGCTACCTTACATTTCTCTGCATGGCGTTGCAGAGGCTAAAGCTTTGTGGTTAAACGATACTGCTTCACGATTTCATTCTTGGAACATGGTTCACTTTTTCAAACATTTGGGGAGTTACCCGTTTGAGATTTTAGGTTCGATCCTTCCTTGGTCGCTTCTTTTGTTTGCCTACCTACTACCCTCTTTTCGTAGCAGACTTCAACCTTATAAACCTGCACTGATGTTTGCGCTGTTTGCCTGTGGTTTTGCGTTTCTTACGGTTTGGATTCCTCCGGGTGGGCAGACCCGCTATTTTGCAACCCTGTATCCAATGCTTGCTCTTTTCATGGGTGCCGTTGCAGAAGTCGCTATTGTTTCAATAGATGCAAAAGGCAAGGCACCTTGGCTTAGATTTACATTCTTGGTAGCTGCAACTTTTATTTTGATTGGGATTGCTATTGCTCTGCTCCCTTTTAAAATTCCAAGGTTTACTTTTGAGCGTTGGACATTGCCTTTGCCTCAAACAATTTTCTATTCGATATCTCTTTTTCTATTGGGTATTTCGATAATGAAGAACCTGCAAAAGGTGCAGGGGAATCTTTGTGCCATGGGTTTGGCCCTTGTGATTTTCAATCTTGGGTATTTCATGGATGTTAAAGTTCAGCGAAGTGAAAAAACGGTGGAAGAGATGG
>CAMDHK010000068.1 GCA_945897965.1 Candidatus Kuenenia stuttgartensis
CCACCGCCGCCAAATCCACCGCCGCCAAATTGTCCGCCACCAAAACCGCCGCCGCCAAAGCCACCCATATTACCGGCCCATACCGTTGTAAGGTAATCCACGCATATCAGGCATCACGATGAAAGCCGGGAGATCATCGGTCAATCTGCCTAAAGCATAACTGATCCATGAACCTGCAGAAGGAAAGCCTGGCAATAGGAATCCGGTATTTTGAAGATAGCTTGCGGGGCCATGAACATTCGACTTGGATTGCATTGCCATTAAAAACGCCATATCGTCAACATGTTCTGCCATGTGTGGAAAAACATCGGTAACCCAACGGCCTGATTTTCCAAACTGTTTCCATTTGAAAGGAGACTTCATCAAAGGGCCGGGTGTGCCTGTTGCAGTGGCCTTAAGACCGACATCCACGATTTGGCCATGGCGCTTTTCTAACTCGGGTTTGAAGTCAAAAGTATCCATCTGGCTCATGCCGCCATTCAGAAAAATCTGAATGACCCTGCGGACTTTAGCCTTATGATGAAGCCCTCCATTAAAAAGAGGGCTAGGTTTTTCAGCATCGGTTGATGCAAGAAGCTGAGACAAGGCAAGCCCGCTAAAACCTGTGCCGAGAAAATTGCGACGATCGAAATTAATGGCAAGCTCCCTGCTAATCAATGAAAAGAAATTCGCTACTGTTAAGCAACACTCTAGAAAAGTTAGCTAATCCATGTTTCTGTGAATAATCGAGCCAGGTAATTTCTTCAGCCGGGGTGGGCAATCGGCAAAGCAATCGCTGTGCAATAAATCGAACTCGTTGCGAAGGTGTTGAACAAGATTCGGCCAAAGCAGCAAGATGCTCTGCATGGCGCAGGATAAATTTATTGTTCCAAAGAACCAAGGCTTGAGGAGCACTAACCGAAGTTGATCGTACCGGAGCAGACTGAGAAGCGTCTGGGCAATCAAGTGCTTCCAGCAAGGGATCTGGTCTAGTGCGAAATATATAACGATATACACTTCGCCTGCGTGCTTCGGGGGCATCTACATCGTAACGATCGTAATCAGCCTCGGGCGTGACATGAATACCGGGCTTCATGATAAAATGTTTAGTAGGTGGTCCAAACATGGAGTCATCTAATCTACCACTGGCAAGAAGAACGGTATCGCGCAAAGTTTCAGCATCAAGCCTGCTCCGGTTCATGCGCCACAACAACCTATTGTCTGCATCCTTGGCAAATGCGGTTGGGTCGTGCTGAACTGCCTGCCTGAAAGTACTACTAGTAACAATGAGCCGATGAAGGTTTTTAAAAGATCCGCCAGTATTGATAAAGTCAGCAGCCAGCCAATCGAGAAGTTCCGGATGGGAAGGAATGCCACCCATTTTTCCGAAATCGTTTGGAGTATCAACGATGCCTTTGCCAAAATGGTAATGCCAGATGCGATTAACAATAACGCGCCAAGTAAGCATATTTGCAGGATTAGCGAGCCAATCCGCAAGGGCAACCCTGCGCTGGCCTTCATCATTTAGATCACGAATTTGAAAATCCGCCTTCAACCCTGGTACAGCCATAACGGCACCAGGTGCAACAAGTGCGCCAGGCTTTGAAATCTCACCACGGGCAAGAATATTAATTGGGCGTGGGGTAATGGCAGGACGAAAACTTCCCTCAGGTGTGTATTGATTGGTTCCACAGTAGACCATCGATTGAGGGGGTAACATTGCCAACTCTTTTCCAATTCGATTTTCCCAAAGCCATTGCGCAACTTCAGCCCGCTGGGGATCAGTTCGTTTTTCTTGAGGTGTTTCTAAAATCTTAAAGATACTAGCAGGAATGATTTTGTTGGCATCGTTTACAGAAACGGCGGTGGTCAACGCCAGCCGAAATCTGCCTATCAAGTGCATACGGCCATGCAACTGATCAAGTTCAACATTAACGATGGATCCCTCTTCAAACCCAACAGGTTTTTCAAATTCAAAAACCGCTTGGTGAGGTTTACCTTCTTCAGGATGTATTCCCCATGCTGTTTCGGCGTTGCCATCGATAGTTCGACCAATCCCCCAACCTTCCTGATTAAAATCAGCAGTGGCAGACTTTAACTTTACTAAAATCGATTTGTCTGGTTTACCCTTGGGATGGATATGAACTCTAACTTCAGAAAGATGCAGGTTGCCATTGATGGCACGCCCGGGGCCTTTGAAAGGCAAGTTTTCATTAGTTAAAACTTCAAGCCTTAAACCAGTAAGGGCAATTTTCGGAGTGGAAAAAGTCACCGAGTAGGTGTCTTTTTCGGGTGAAACACCAGAGGCAACAATCGAGTTATCTGGTAAAAGCTGTAAGGATGAACCCTTTTTAGAAACGAACAATTCTGGTTTCAAAATGGACCAGGAACCTGATCCATTGCGCCAATCTTTTTCAAAGTTTGTAGCCTCGTTTTGTATTTCTTTGGAAAGAAGGCGGGGTTCCACCCTGCCCTTTAATCCGCGAATCGTTTGCAAGTCCGATTGCAAAGATGATCGTTTTTTTGAAACAACAGGATCAGAGTCATAAACTCGTTGGGCTTTATCGATACCCGCAAAAACCGCTTGAAGGGAATAATAATCGGCCTGGGTTATGGGGTCGAATTTATGATCATGACAACGGGCGCAGTGAACAGTTAGACCTGCGAAGGTAGTCATGGTCGAAGCGACAATGTCATCCCGATCAAGATTTCGTGCGATCTGGCGGTCGATGGAATTCTCGTTTATGTCTCGTAGTCCGCTTTCATCCCAGGGGCCTGCTGCAAGAAATCCGGTTGCAACCACTGCCATGGGGTCTTCAGGATATAAAACATCGCCTGCGATTTGTTCCCTAAGAAAACGCGCATACGGTTTATCATCATTAAATGAACGAATCAGATAATCCCTATAAGGCCAAGCATTAGGCCGGAAACGATCCTGATCTTGGCCGTGTGAATCTGCGTAGTGGGCCACATCAAGCCAATGCCTTGCCCAGCGTTCTCCATATCGGGTGGATGCAAGTAATCGATCAACCAACTTTTCATACGCATTGGGATCCGCATCATCAAGAAACGCAAGCAGTTCAGAAGGAGTTGGAGGAAGGCCAGTAAGGTTGATAAAAACCCTTCGGGCAAGGATTCGTTTATCAGCCTCCGGGGATGGCTTTAAACCATTCGCTCGAAGGTTATCAAGAATAAAGGAATCAATTGGATTTCGAACCCATGCAATAGCTTCTTTTGGTTGCAGCGGAACCGAAGGACTTTTAATTGGAACAAAAGACCATCCGCCAAGAGTATCAGAAACCGCTTTAGAATTTACAATTTCCGAAGGTATAACCGCGCCTTGAATGATCCATGAAAGTAGTTTTTGGATTTGAATTGCAGTCAACGGATCGCCCTTAGGCGGCATTCGCTCAAAATCTTTTGCACCCTTGATATGAAGGATAATCGAGCTTTCTTCTGGTGTTTTCAGATTAATAATCGGC
Source organism: Candidatus Kuenenia stuttgartensis (assembly GCA_945897965.1). GTDB lineage: Bacteria > Planctomycetota > Planctomycetia > Gemmatales > Gemmataceae > UBA969. The sequence continues at coordinate 3,462 of CAMDHK010000068.1, forward strand.
CCGGACAACCCTCCCTTTTTAATCCCCATAGGTGTATCCAACCTAAGGCTACCACGCTGTTTCGCAGAATCGTGGCACTCAAAGCATCGCGCCTTAAGAATGGGTTGGACATCGAGGGCAAAATTAATTTTCAGCAGATTCGGTACAGTTTCATCAAAAGAAAAAGCTGCAGAGGAAAAGAAAAAGTTCAGGAGAAAAACAATCGCACCGGCAAAACAAGACCGACTAATTAAACAGGATTCGGAATTGCAATAACTCATACTGTTCCTTAAAACTTACTAAAAACCTAAACTCATAAAAGACTATTTAGAAAACAAAAATGCGACCTTGGCAGAGATATCTTAATTTGCAGATAATTAGTGGGCAAAAAATCATCAAACCACCAGCAAATCTCAAGAGATTAAGTCTACCTTTAGGAAAGGTCGTGTCAAGGATGGAATCATTGAAAGAGAATTGAAACGAATTGGTACCAAAAAAAACGCCAACAATCGTAATGACTGTTGGCGCAATATTTAAACTATGCTGTTTCCACTAGGGAAACAGAAAGTTCTAGCGATTCCTAAGATTGGAAAGGAAACCGCTGGAGGTGCGATTGCCAAGCTTTTCGCTGATGCGATCGGAAAGCTTAGGGGCATCAGCATCACGACGAAAACGGCTAAGCATACGCTTTTCTTCAACAACAGTTGTTGTTGTCTTAGCTTCGGGAACAACTTTAGCTGCGGGTGCAGCCTTTTCTTGTGCGAAAGAAGGCAAAGTCATTGCTGCAAAAACAAAAGCTGAAACATAAAACTTCTTCATATCTGCTCCTTGAAAATAAAATCCTAAAATCCCTACTACTTAATATGACCGATCCTAAACAAGAATCAGAAAATACCACACAGCAGGAAAACCGGGTAAACTTAGATCGAAGTATCATTCATGAAAACTTCAAAACAATCTATACTTCCCGATTCATACAGTTGGTGATCTTAACAGGTAAATCAAGAAATTAAACAATAAAATAATAATTTTTTTCGCCCTCCGAAAACAAGCCAAATACCTGAGTTCTAGGCCGGTTATTTGTGATTTTCAACAAATTCTGAACCGAAACAAATTATCTCGCATTGTGCTTAGGAGTAAACTTTTCTTCATTGCCAGCAGCATCAATCGCCTTAGCTTCCACCACTACCCCTGCAGCCAGATCATCAAGTAAGATTTTCCAGTTTGCAAAACCGGGAGTTAGCATGGTTGCTTCCTTGCCATTAACCAAAACTTTTACGACCGTGCCGTTATCGGAGGCAACCCCTTCCACCAAAATTTTAGCACCCACTTTTTGAATTCTGGTAATCACCGAAAAGGGTGGCAGATCATCAACAAGCTTGGGGAACTGTGGGAATGGAACATCCGTGACTTCCTTAACTTGGGATTCATCCCCAGTAAAGAAGCTTACCTTTTTAAAATCTTTCTCATTCGATTTATAATCCTGGGTTCGAGTGCTGGCGACCAATGCAGTCTTGCCCACACCAAACCAATCATGAACATAAACATCAACGCCATGGGGGAACTCGGGTTTCAATCTGGGGCCACCCCCAAGATTAACAACAGCTCTATTGCCACTTTTATCATTCCAATTCACGACCTTCAAATTTTTGAAGTGCGATTGCGCTTTTCCAGTTGGGTTTTGCTCAGAAATCTGAATCAACGGCATGCCCCCAGATCTGCAATCATCAAAAGTAAGACCATCCACTACAAGCAAACCATATTGAACACCAAGATCATCATGACCACGATTAAAAGGCTCGGTGTTGGTTTTGCTAATGGAAACATTCTTGTAGAAGTGATTATCAAAATTGGGATGGTAAACGCCATAAGACGCCTGATGAATATCAAGATTTTCAACTACAAGGGAAGGAACCTGAGGCCTGAAAGCATAGTGGATATCCCAGATTTTCAAATTGCGCACCACAAAAGGGTGGCTGATATCCGGCCCAACTCGGTTAACACCCTCGCCTAGGTTTACGCCATAAAGCCCATGGCTACTATGAACCTCGTTGCCATCAAATTTAACAAAGGGAAGCGTTCGTATATCCGTGGTTTTGTAGGTACCATCGGGTTGCAGTATTTTGAAATCGAGTTTCTGGGCACTTGTAGGAGTTGCTTCATATCTGAAACCATACAGCCCGCACTCTGCAGCGATATTATTGGTAAAGGTATTAAGACTATTGGCCCACCAAAACCCGGCGCCTTCGTTTTGATCAAAGCCCAAAACCTGCTTGGGAAGTTTCTTCCCCGCTTTCGCCATGATTGCAAGATTGCGATCAAGAATATTATTTACTTCTGTGCCATCTTCCAGAAAAAACCCATGGCCAATACTTTGATAGCCTACATTGTCATTAACATAAAGATAATTGGTTCCATGAATGGTGACCCAACGATTATGGCTATCCCAAATCGAATTCCCTTTAACAAATCCACCACGCATGGTTTCACCTGCAAGATGAAAATGAATGCTGTAACGACCAAGGGTATTTTTCTTACCCAAGTGCCTGAATTCGGAATAGGCAAGCGAACCTGTTGAATCACGGTGATACATAGTATGGCCCCGTTCACCCTCGGGGTTTGCAGATTCAATCACGATGTTTCTACTAAGATTAGCAACTTCAGCACGATAATTCCCCTCGCCCGAATGATTCATGGTAAGCGGGGTGTCAATCGTAATTTCCAGGCCTTTGATGGCAGAGATGATGCGCTCTTCTGAATCAGATTTATCTTTTTTAGTGCCATGGGTTCGAGAACCTGTGATTACTATTTTGTCGCCTACTTTCCAACCATTGATACCTTCTGCAACATTCAGGGTTTTACCATCAACAACTGCATTTTTCGCCAACTTGACCCATGATCGGTCGAGTATTGCGCCATGGGTTTCCCATCGACCTCCGCAACAAACAATGGCAGGGCAGGAATCTTTCTTCATGCCATCTTGATAATGAAGGCGAATGATTGCTTTTTTATCTGCTTGAACAGGGTTAGATGCACTACCAATTTCGAACACAGGCATATCAGCAACTTTATCTGGCGCAACAAAATGCCCATCACATTCAAAACCATCTTCGCTATATTCCTCGCCCGGTTGAACTCGGATAAGGCCGATTTCTAGGCGGGTATCTTTGGTGGTGTCAAACGTCAATTCTCCGCCAATTTGCATACCGCGAATTATTTCTGTGGAAGCAACATCATAAAGCACCTTGTGCCCGGTCCGGATAATTACTTTGTCACCTGCCTTGGGTATTTTTTTTGATTCCCAAGTTGCGGGATCAGACCAGGCGCCACTTTTTATGGTGCGTACCGGAACGATATCTGCCCCCGGTAAAAATGAGGTAACCAAAATTGCAGCGATATAAAGTGAATTCATATTACATTCCAGTAAACACAAAAGGTGGGAGTTAATTACTTTACTTAAAATAATTATGGCATAATGCGTGTCGAGATTAAACTTAAAACTTTTTTCCGAGATACAAAACCAATGCCATCACTCCAACTTGCATCAAGAAATGTATTACTCATTTTGATTACTTCGATCTGTTTAGGCGGGAACTTTCTTTTCAGCCAAAGTACCGGAGAAATCGCCAAAGCTCTTTCAAGCATTGATCCCACGGTAGCCAAGGATAAATTTCAGGAAGTATTTAAGAATCAAGATTGGGAGGAAGTCAAAAATCTTATTAAAAATGCAAATGCAAAAAGTAGTGTCGAGTGGAAAAGTATTACAACAAAAGAAGGTTGGGAGAAGTATTCAAATCTAAAGCTTGCGCAATTAAAAACTTCGTTGGGGAAATTTCCAGAGGAAACAACCCAATTAAACTACAAGGTATTAAAGTCAATTCCAAGAGAGGGTTATACCATTGAATGCATTGCATATGAAAGCAGGCCTGGGTTCTGGGTTACTGCAAACTTATATCGATCTTCCAATCCAACAAATGAAGAACCTGGCATAATCATCTGCCCTGCGCACCACACCCCAAAAGAGAACAAAGAACTACAAGAGATGGGCACCATCTGGGCCCGGGCTGGTTGCATGGTTTTGGTGTTGGATAATCTTGGTCATGGTGAAAGAAGACAGCACCCATTTGAGAGCGCAGACTCCTACCCCAAGGCCTTTCGTTCGAGTCGGCAGGATTATTATTTCCGTTACGATCTAGGTGCTCAATTACAACTTCTTGAAGAAAGCCTGATGGGTTGGATGTATTGGGATATTCGCCGTGGTGTGGATCTTTTACTGGCACAAAAAGGCATAGCCAAGGATAAGATCATTTTGTTGGGAGCAGTTGCAGGTGGTGGGGACCCAGCAGCAGTAGCAGGAGCACTTGATAAAAGAATTGCAGTGGTGGTTCCATTTAATTTTGGAGGCCCCCAACCTGAAACAAGGTACCCTCTTCCTGCAGATGCAGAAACCACTTTTAATTATGCTGGTGGTGGCAGTTGGGAATCGACAAGAAATTTACGTTTGTCAGCGAAAGAGGGTTTTCTCCCATGGGTAATTGTTGGTTCTATCGCACCTAGAAAGTTAATCTATGGTCACGAATTTTCGTGGGATCAAGAAAATGATCCCGTATGGAAGCGCCTGAAAAAAATTCATCAACTTCATGGAACAACAGATTCCCTTGGATTTACAACAGGTAGGGGAAGCGTGAAAGGCTCTTCGCCAGAAGATTCTCACTGTACGCATATTGGCAGAACACACAGGCAAAACATCCATGTATTATTAGAAAAATGGCTCAATATCAAGGGCGTTAAAGATACGCCTGTAGAAAGCCTAGCTTCCGTAAATCTGAAATGCCTAGAAACAACAAAAGCGCACAATGAACACCCCGTTAAAATCCAAACCCATCTCGAAAAGCTTGCCCAAAACCAGATTGATGATGCATTTAAAAAATATCCCACGCCCATGAATGGCGAAACTCTTGCATCGTTCAAGAGAGATTGGAGTAATAAACTTGGAGCTATCGAATCAGCCATGGTTGCTGAAGTTATCAGCAGAGAAATCTCAATGTCTGAAAACATTTCTATTACTAAAGCGCTGCTCAAGACTGAAAAAGAACATCATGTACCATTGCTGCTTCTTAAGCCTGCGAACATCAAAGCCCCATCAAATAAGATTGCAATCATGATTTCTCAAGGCGGAAAAAAGAGCTTGCTCGAAAACCGCTCATCGCAAATTGCAGCACTTTTACAAGATGGATTTACAGTATGCCTGCCTGATATAAGGGGCACGGGAGAATTAACAGTAGGAACTTCCCGCGGGAGAAGCAGTGGTGCAACCTCGCTATCCTCTGCTTTAATGATGACGGGCGATCTGCGAATCACAGGCCAACTGCGCGATCTTCAATCGGTTATCGCATGGCTCAGGAAAGAATCCTCCCCAGCTATACCGCAATTTATACTGTGTGGAAACTCGCCTAGCAACGCATTGCCAATCAGCACAAACTTCAACCTCCCCCGTGATGATGATTCCTTACTTCCCATGCAACCCGAACCTCTTGGTGGCCTGCTAGCCCTTTTCTCTGCATTATTCAACGATGATGTAAAAGCAATCACCATCAAAGGTGGACTAGTTTCCTACGCTTCCACATTGAAGCATCATTTGGTGCAGATTCCGTATGAAACCTTAATTCCTGGCGTTTTTAACATGGGGGATATTTCTTTACTGATCAACGCACTTGAGTCACGCACGATTTTCCTTGATCAAATGGTGGATGGATTAAACCTCGAAGTTGCAGAAACGAAATTAGAACAACTCATTGTGGATAATACGAAACAAAGGAAACTGCCCAGTACTATTCATCTGGGAGAAGTGAACCTTAAAATAATTCTTAAAAGCCTGCCAACAAACTAAAGTATTAGAAATGTAGACTCAACCAACACAGTGAGGAAGGGTAAATAGAATTTTATGCAATACAAGCTATGCCAATGAATTGATTAGAGGGATAAGAAGTTGAACGACAAATACAATGCGGATATTGCGCTATTAACTGATCACAGGTATGAAGCCATGGTGGCTTTACCGGGCGATTGGTACCTAGGCAATATCCTTGAAGATGATGGGTTGCTTCAAAAGGCACTGGAAAAACAGGGGTTTTCATCTGCAAGGGTAGACTGGGCTCGTAAAGATGTGGATTGGTCGCAGTACAAGTGCGTAGTTTTTCGCACCACATGGGATTACTTCGATCGCTTTGAAGAATTTTCCCAATGGCTAAACGCAGTCAGCAAGCAGACCAAATTATGCAACCCATACGCCATTATCAAATGGAACATGGATAAGCACTATCTAAAAAATCTTGAATCAAAAGGCATTCCTGTGACTCCATCACGGTTTGTTGAAAAAGGAAGCACTGTAAATATTGAGGATGCGATTTCAAAATCGGGATGGCATGAATTAGTGATCAAGCCATGTGTATCTGGAGCTGCGAGACACACCTATCGGGTAAATAAGTTGAATGCCAAAGCAATCGAAACAGTAGTTAATGAACTTCTGACGCATGAATCGTTTGTGTATCAACCTTTTTTGGAAAGTGTTTTAACCCAGGGTGAAGATACGCTGATGCTTTTTGATGGGAAGTTTTCGCATGCGATTCGCAAGTTAGCAAAGCCCGGGGATTTCCGGGTTCAGGATGATCATGGTGGAACCGTGCATGATTACCAACCCGATGCCGAACAAATTGAGTTTGCAGAAAAAGCGATGGCTGTTTGCAGCACCCTTCCAAGCTATGGCAGAGTGGATATGGTGCGAGATAATCAAGGAAAATTAGCCTTGATGGAGCTGGAAATGATCGAACCTGAGTTGTGGTTACGCAAGCATCCCCCTTCTGCAATGTTATTTGCAGAATCAATTGCAAGAGTCGTTAGGGGATAAGGTTTTTGGTTTTCTTCGTCTTTATCTGGCTAAAGTGATCAGTTCATGTCATTATCTAGTACTAGATACCTACCTGATTTTGGGGATGATACATGACCTTATCCAAACACAATCACGATCATTCGTTTAAGTTCCTAAATCCGTTGGAAAGAGAAGGTCTGGTTTTTTCAAATCGCAGGAACTTTATCAAGGCGGGCCTTGCTGGAATGGGCGGTTTAACTTTGCCTAGTTTGCTAAGGCAAAGGGCAGGTGCAGCGAATGCAGGAAAATCATTGCCCGGAAAGAAAGCAGTGATTCTTTTATGGATGGCGGGGGGCCCTAGCCAAATTGATACTTGGGATCCGAAGCCTGATCGCCCGTTACAAAATCGCGGACCATTCGCAACCATCCCCACTGCAATTCCAGGGGTGCGCTTTTGCGAACACATACCAAAACAAGCTGCAATGATGGATAAAATTACCATCATCAGATCGGTTGACGCAACGGGCAGCAATCATGAACCAAATACCGTGTTTCAGACCGGAAACCGCGAAGCTGAACCCCGCTCCAACAATCTGGCTAAGTATTACCCTGCAATCGCCTCAATCATCGCCAAGCATCATGGTTCTAATCATCCTGCTATGCCTCCCTATGTTTCTTTTTCAAAAGGTAGAAGCCATGTTGCCTATGCGGGGTACTTAGGAAAGCAGTACGATCCGTTTCCTGGGGACAAGGCTACGAAACTTCCGATATACGATTCGGTTGGTGTTGATTCAGGCCAAATTAGCGAAGGGGATTTGTTCAAGTTGCCTAAAGAAGTGGATCTTACACGCATTGGCGATCGGACTACGCTTCTTAAGAAATTTGATGTACTACGCAGGGAAATGGATAACAGCGGAAACTTTGATGCGATGGATCGATTTGGACAGCAGGCGATGGAAATCGTTGCAGGGGCCAAGGCCCGCGATGCCTTTGATCTTTCACGCGAACCCGAACGAACCCGTGAAAAGTATGGTAAGCATCTTTGGTTTCAGCAGGCATTGCTTGCGCGTAGATTGGTCGAAGCGGGTGTCAGTTTTGTTACTTTAGATCTTAGTTACCATACTGCATCGGGGACATGGGATACCCATGGCGACAATATTCCGCCCTATGGTGGGATAAGTAAGGGATTAAAGCCTTTGCTACCGTTGTTTGATCATCTTTTCACGACTTTGATTCAAGATCTTGAGCAGAGGGGATTGCTTGAAGATGTATTGGTGGTTGCGATGGGAGAATTTGGCAGAACGCCACAAATGGGAACTCAGGGAAGCACGGATGGGCGCAATCATTGGCCAAAAATCATGTCGATGGCCCTTGCAGGAGGCGGGTTGAAACATGGTAGGGTTATTGGGGCATCAGAGGCGGATGGTGGCACGATTAAAGAGCGCCCAGTGCTTCCGGGCGACCTTGCTGCCACTATTTACCAGCATATGCAAGTACCTTTAGATGCAACCTATCTTGATCCGAGTGGCAGGCCCCGATTTATCCTGGACCACGGACAACCCATCCAAGAATTGTTTTAATTATTATTCTTTGAGCACTTTTAACTTGAAGAAACACCTCTTTTATTGAAAATAGATGTGGTAGTTTCTCAAGAGTTAATTTCATGAGTTCGGCATCTTCAGGCAAAGAACAAAAGGTATCCAAAGAATGGACACCCCGCATGTGGCAGGGTTGTATCTTTCATTCTTGGATACGAATGCTTGCCAAAAACCACTTCCTCATGCATCCCAGCAAGCTTTACATTGGCTGCAATATTACTGCAATCAGCACGCTTCATTTAGGGCTGAGGTTATTGCAAAAAGGCCTGTATGGCACCATCCCCGAGAATACGCAACTTAAGCAACCGCCTCTTTTTATCATTGGGCATTGGCGAACCGGTACGACTCTGTTGCATGAACTGCTTATCTTGGATCCGCAGCATAATTTCCCAAACACTTATCAATGCCTTGAGCCCAATCATTTTCTTTTGACTGAAAAGTTTTTCAAAAGTTATTTCAATTTTCTACTGCCATCACGCAGACCGATGGACAACATGGAAGCCGGTTGGGATAAGCCCCAGGAGGATGAATTCGCCCTTTGTATGATGGGCCAACCTTCGCCTTATCTTGATGTAGCATTCCCCAATAATCGGCCAATTGATAAGGATGCTTTTGAAATAGATAGTTTGCCAAAGCATAAAAGAGAAGGATGGAAGCAGGATTTCAAGCGGTTTCTTTCTGAATTGACTTACAACGACAGCCGTAGGTTGGTGCTAAAATCCCCCACGCATACAGCTAGGATTCGAACTTTATTGGAATTATTTCCTGATGCTCGGTTCATTCATATCGTGCGTGATCCTTATGTGGTTTTTCCCTCCACCGTGAACTTATGGAAATCACTTTATGATACGCATGGCATGCAAACTCCCAATTATAAGGGCGTAGAAGAGAAGGTTTTTTCAGAATTTAATATTCTTTACAATTGTGTGGATAGGGATAAATCGCTGCTAAAACCCAATCGATTCATTGAAATGCGCTACGAAGATTTGATTCAAAACCCCTTTCCCATTATCGAAAATATGTATCAACAATTGGAACTTGGCGACTTTTCGATGGCAGCCCCGCATGTTCAACGCTATCTTGATAATCGGAAAGATTACAAAACCAACAAGTACAAGCCCCTTGAGCCCCGCTTGCTTGAAATGATCAACGAGCGCTGGGGCAAGGTTATCGATCGCTATGGCTACCCACGAAGGGAAGCAGGAGCATCTTTGTTGGTGTAGTTTCTTTTTTGTTTTAATTATTACTCAAGTGAATAGGGGATTTTATAATGGGTCGAACGGTAACGTTTAAGAATGAAGCAAAAAACTTGGCAGGCACAGAAATCAAAGTGGGCGATAAGGCCCCAGATTTTAGCTGCTTAATTGGCCTTGATGTCAACACTTTGGCCCACACTGGTGCAAAGCCTAAGTTATTTAGCGTGGTTCCTTCTTTGGACACAGGCGTTTGCAGCATGCAGACCAAAAAGTTCGAATCAGAGTTGGCAGATGTAAATGATAAAGTCTCTACTTACACCGTAAGCTTGGACCTTCCTTTTGCCCAGAAGCGTTTTTGTGGCGCAGAAGGTATCAGCCATATGCAAACTCTTTCCGATTGCCATAATCATTCTTTTGGCAAGAATTATGGTGTTTTGTTGGAAGGGCTGCCTTTGCCTTTGTTGACCCGAGCCGTTTTTGTGGTCGATTCCCACGGCAAAGTGGTACACGCAGAGTATGTCGCTGAAGTAACCAATCATCCAAACTATGATGCTGCAATTGCAGCACTCAAGAAGTGCTTGTAACTATTTACAGCATAACGATTTAGAGCTAAAGCACCTGGTTTTCCGGGTGCTTTTAGTTTTTTAGGGTGGGTTAAGGCGGGTAACGATTGTGGCCTTTGGCAGAGCAAGGGGATTATTCCTGTAATACCAATTATGCCAGCGTATAGGATTAGAATTTCATCTGATCGCAAAGCATTTTTGTTGCACCGGTTTTAATCTGCATTAACTTGAGTAAATCGGAAAAAAATAGGTAAAAAAGTCATGATTGATTCTGACTTTAAGGGCTTTGCAAAGATGCCCCTCCTATAATGTAATGGTTTTTGAAGTTGGTTATTTGGAGATTACGATGATGAATAATTTGCGCTCAAAGATTGCTTTTTCAACGCTGGCATTCCTAGCTCTTGGGCAAAACCCTGCCTCTGCTGCTTGGAATAATGTTTATCAGGTAAGCTGCAATACTGCCAAGGCGACGAATTCAACCTCTAATTATCAACCAGCGCCAACCCCTTGCAATCTTCCTGGCTGCACCCAACAAATTTGCCAACAGCAAAACTGTGCCACCCGCTATGTGCAAAAATTCTATTACGAGCCTGTAACCTCCTACGAATCTACCTCGTACTACGAACCTGTAACTTCCTACAAAACCAGCTATTACTACGAACCCGTTACTTCCTACAAAACCAGCTATTACTACGATCCTTCCCAGTGTGGTTATCAACAGATGGCAACACCTGTTACCAGTTATCAGTTAAAGGCGCAGAATTGCCCTGTAAATTCCTACATGTTAAGAACCGCTTTAAAGCCTGTGACCAGCTATAAACAATCTTATTATTACGAGCCGCAAACCACTTGCTGCAATACTTCTGTAGGTGTACCTGTAATGCCCCAAGTTGCAGCCCCCTGCACCACTCCCGCAGCTCCTGTGCCGAATCCTAATATTGCACCAGGCGTAAATGAACAACGCGCAACGCCTTCCCCCGCACCCGCTGCAGTGGCACCAGGAATCAACGAAAACAGGGAACTTGCTCCTAATCCCACCAACAGTAGCAGATCTTCGGTAATCCCCGGAAAAACTGTTTCCCCTGTTGTGCCTGCTCCTCAGGTTCCTTCTTCTGTTAGGTTGGATCGCATCGTTTCCTTAAAGGCGGCTTCTAATCTCCAAGGCAGCGTGGTTACCGCGAATCAGCTTCCTGCTGCTAACGCAAAGCTTTTTCTGGTTCATGAAACTGTGCGTGGGTTAAAAGTAAATGTTACCACTGATGCCAATGGCATGTTTTCTACTAATGTTGAATCAGGCAACTGGTTGGTTTACCTTGCTGATGTTGATGGCAGAGCTGTTTTCCAAAAGCAGATCGAAGTGAAATCCTCCGAACTTCAGACGATGAAGCTAGTAAGCCGTTAATTTTTAAATCGATAGTTCAATCAAATGCAGGGTGAAAGCCCTGCATTTGTTCGTTTACACCTTCCTGTTTTACCTAGGTTAACGCCATTTGCGTTAAGATGTTCCGATTATAAGTATTATGATTATTGTGCCTGTGCCTTCGCTTGTTTAGGTAGTTCTATTTGCTACCTTTCATTCAATTATTCTGCCTCTATGGATCGATATGAATATTACGCAAGCGCATGGATGTGTTTGCTAAAAGTGGGAATAAATCTACTCTCCTGATTTTTATTCTGCTCTCTACTTTTTGTGTGAATCTGTTTTGAAACCGTAAGGATTACGAGAGGACTTTATCATGTGGACATCTTTATTTGTTAGTGGATTATTAGCAACTGCGCAAACCCCGCTAGAAAAACTAGCGATTCCAGTTGCCCCTGTTTCTGTTGTTCAAGCCCCAGCAGCACCTAAAAGCGCAGCTCCTATGGCTCCTTTAGCCCCTGGCCAACAACCCATGGGTGAAGAAAAGAAAGAAGAAGAAAAGCAGGAAGAAGAAGCCCAAAAGTTTCTGCTTATGAGACTTCTTGATGGCCGTTCCGGTGGCGAATTCCTTGATAAATCAGGGATCACCATCAAAGGTTATGCAGATATGAACTATACTGCATCCACTGCCAAGGGTGTAAACTCTCCAATGGCGATGAACTATAAAGCAAACCAGTTCTTGCTTGAACAGAACTCGATCATCATCGAAAAAGCTGTTGATACCGAAGCGAAGGAAAGAACTTGGGGCTTTACAATGATGGGTCTTCTTCCAGGTAGCGATTATCGCTTCACCGTGCAGAACAACCTTATGGATAGCCAGCTTACCGACAATAACGGACAGCCAAACACCTATGGTGTTGATGCTCCCCAGTTCTTTGTCGAAACCTACAATCCTAACCTTTTTAAAGGTGTGGACACGAAGGTAGGCCGTTTCTATACCATTCTATTCAACGAAAGTATCGACCCCACCCAGAATAAACTGGTGAGTCGCGCACTTACTTTCATGAATAATCCTTTCACCCACACCGGTGTTCTTACTGCAACCAAGCTTGATGATCGTTGGACTATGTACAACGGTTTGACATGTGGTGCAGACGTGTTCTTTGGACCTTCAGGCAAAGCTTCCTACCTTGGTGGTTTGAAGTGGGAATCTGAAGACGCTGGAACAAACTTCAGCTTTAACACCCAGCTTACCGACCCAAGCTTCAACCAGACCCAAGGTACTGCCAACACTTATGATGTGTTTGAAATTCAGTTCAACCATAAGATTAATGATAGGTGGTCTTATACCTCGGATAACATGTACTCCTTCATCAACAACTGGGATACGAACGCTTCTGGTTCCCCGATTGTTGATAGAGATGGTATCCCCAAAGCTTACCAAGGCTGGGCTAACTGGTACGGCTTTGTCAACTACTTGACTTTCAATGTAACTGACAAGCTTTCTACCACCAGCCGTGTTGAGTTCTTTAAGGATACCGAAGGTGTTAAGACTGGCTACCAAGGCCTTTACACCACCCTTACCCAGGGCATTACCTACAAGATGTACGATGAACAACTGTGGGTACGTCCTGAGTTCAGGTATGACAACAACTCATCCTCGAAGGCTTACAACAATGATGGTGACCCATCCAATGGTTTGTTCACCTTCGCAATCGATGTGATCTTACGATACTAACATCGAAAGT
>CAMDHK010000069.1 GCA_945897965.1 Candidatus Kuenenia stuttgartensis
CTTACAGGCGATCTTGTTTATTATGATAATGATGAACCCTATGTAACTTCCCCCGAGTTGGCACGCTATCATTGGCAGCGTATGTTCAGCCTGCCCCGTCTGATTGATTTCAATCGTCAGGTGGGCACCTATTGGCTTAAGGATGATCACGATACGCTGAATAATGATTCAGGGCCTGAATCGAAATCCATGGGTTCATTTACTTTTGCAGAGGGTCAAAAGATTTTCCGCCAACAGGCCCCGATGGGTGATGGATTGAACTATCGTACTTTTCGCTGGGGAAGTGATTTACAAATCTGGTTCACCGATGGGCGTGATTTTCGCTCTAAAAATAAAGTCCCTGATGGCCCCGATAAAAGCATCTGGGGCAGTGAGCAAAAAGCTTGGTTCAAACGCACCATGAAGGAGAGTAACGCAACTTGGAAAATTCTAGTTACTCCAACCCCTTTGGTTGGCCCTGATCGCAGCAACAAAAGTGATAATCATTCCAACCTTAAGTTCAAACACGAAGGCGATGAAATTCGCAACTGGTTGAGAGCTAATGTCCCTGATAACTTTTTCTCTATTTGCGGTGATCGCCATTGGCAATATCATTCGGTCCATCCTGAATCCAAGGTACACGAGTTTAGCGTTGGCGCAGCGAGCGATTTGCACGCTGGTGGCAGCAAAGGTAATGACCCTGCCTACCATCGCTTTCATCGAGTTAAAGGCGGTTTTCTTTCTGCGACCGTGAAGCGCGAGGGCCTCAAAAGCTCCATAGTTTTTCAGCATCGGGATGTCGATGGCAAGGTGGTTTACGAGTTTGGTTCGCAAAGAGATGCAAGCATCTAGGCCCATTACTGCCTTGGTGTCACTGTTTTACAGTAGTTTGTATACTTTTTGCTCTAAACAAATTATGCTGCATTGCAGAGATTCATAATACACGTTGCCTACCTGGTTGAATGACATGCCTTTACATGAATTTGGAATCCTAGATTACTCTGTGATGCTTGCCTACTTTGTTGCAATGCTGGTGATAGGCGTTTGGGCGGGGTCGCATAAAAAAAATGATGATGAATACTTCCTTGCTCAGCGTCAGATACCTTGGTATGCGATTGGGTTGAGTATCGTTGCAACATTGATATCGTCGCTGTCTTACATTTCAGAACCGGGCGAGGTTTTTCTTTCAGGTTTTACGAACATCACAGGCAAGTTCATTGCGATTGTTTTGGAAACTGGGTTTGTTTTGTTTTTATTCATCCCATTTTTAATGCGGTTTCGTTTCACCTCGGCTTATGAATATCTGGGATACCGATTTGATGCCAACGCTCGTAAGCTTGGGGTGATATTCTTTTCCCTGCAAACAATCGCGTGGATGGGTTTTGTCATCCTCGCAATGGCACGAACCATGGTTGAAGTAACCCATTTGCATCTTGGTTCCATTATTCTTTTATTGGGAATCATTACCACCTTGTATACGATGGTGGGCGGATATCGTGGCGTTGTCTGGACGGATGTTGTCCAATTTTTTCTAATGTTTGGAGGCGCCTTCGGATGCATACTTTTTATTGGTTTCACCACCCATTCCACACCCATCGATTGGATATCGGAAGCTGCCAAATACCATGGTGAAAAACAAAGCACCCGGATTTTTAGCCTTGATCCGTATCAGCGCAGTACCGTTGTTTCCTTCGCTTTGACCATGTTTGTCTGGCATGTTTGCATTCACCTCGGAAACCAGATGACGGTGCAACGATACTTCTCCACAACTGATTTGAAGGCAGCACGAAAAAGTTTCATCCTCGCAGTATTT
Organism: Candidatus Kuenenia stuttgartensis; assembly: GCA_945897965.1. Classification (GTDB taxonomy): domain Bacteria; phylum Planctomycetota; class Planctomycetia; order Gemmatales; family Gemmataceae; genus UBA969. The sequence continues at coordinate 1,793 of CAMDHK010000069.1, forward strand.
GGCAACCTCATGATTAATACTGTACTGGTGCTAGTGGGGCTTGCGATTCTTTATGAGAACCTTAAAGGGAATACTCAGGTTGATTTGTCCCAAGAAAAAAAAGCTGACATGATTTTTCCTCGATATATGGTGGAGTTTCTACCCCCGGGGCTTGCTGGCGCAGTGCTGACTGCGGTATTGGCCGCTGCTATGTCCACCATTTCTTCAGGATTTAATTCGCTTGCGACAGTGCTTGCAATGGAAAGAAAACAAACGGATAACCCCTCTTCACGAGTGAGTTTTGCAACCGGTGTTACCTTGCTTGCGGGCTTGCTTTCAACTCTTCTTGCTTACGGAATTGATGTCTTGGTGCAGGATCGCAACATCGTTGAAATGATGCCTAGAAGTTTTAATTGCTTCACTGCCCCCTTGGGTGGAATGTTTATAATTGGTATTTTTATTCCATGGATTAGAGCGGTTGCCATGGTTCCTGCAACTCTGATTGCTTTTGTTTCTGCGATTCTAATTTCCTATGGGAAGGAACTTCTAGGGCTCGAAAAAAATCTCAGCTTCACTTTGGTAATGCCCGCATCGCTTTTTATTATGATCATTACTGCAATTGTACTTGATCTCATTTTGCCTGGGCCGAGAAAAGATACCGCTGGCCTTACTTGGTTTAGTATGAATCAAAGGCCTAACATACATCCCTCTTTGATTTCCGATTTTCAGGAGAAGAAGGCCAATGGCTAAACCTTTTCGCATTGCTTTCATAGGTGTTGATCATCCGCATGGTTCGGGCTGGCGCGAATCCATCAGTCTTATTTATGAAGAAGCTATCTTGGTTGCTTTTGTAGAAGGATTCGATGGCGCTATTGCAAGCCTTGAAGAAAAATATGCTCTCCTTCCCAGATTTAATTCCGTTACGGAATTATTGTTGTGGGGCGAATTTGATGGCGCAATTGTTTGTTTGCCTAATTGTGAAACTACTGATGTTGTTGTGCAACTTGCCCAAGCAGGGAAAGCTGTGTTGGTCGAAAAACCCTGTGCTGCATCTGCAAGTAACTGGTTGCCTGCAATGAATGCAATCCGTGCTAATAAGGTCGCGTTTCAAGCGGGGTACATGTGGCGTTATGATGAAGGCGCCCAAAGACTAAAATCGATGGTGCTTGAGGGAAGGTTTGGCAAAATCATTTCAATGCAGATGAATTGGTACACCAGCGATATTACAAGGCGTGGCCCTAATCATTATTTATTTGATCCGAAGATTAGTGGAGGCGGGTTTTTTAATTGGCTAGCATGCCATTGGTTCGATCTGTTGATGTATGTGACTGAATCTAAAGTGAAGAGTGTCTGTGCAAAGGTTGGTGTGTTTTCTGATACGAATGCCAAGGTGGAAGATGGTGGGTCTGCCCTGCTTGAGCTTTCCAAGGGGTGTTTGGTGAATTTTTCAGGTGGGTATTGGCTGCCTCGCTGGGCAGGTGAATCGGGGTGGAGTATTTTCGGTTCGCAGCGCTGGTTGCACTGGAATCCTTCACATCCAGGCACTGGTGGACTTTTTGAAATCCATGGCCCTCAACCCCAGTTCATACCCATGGAGGAAAAGTTCATCCTTCCTGTGGATAACACCAAGGGGTATGGCGGAAAGAAAACACTTCATCTTTTGCAAGATTGGATTGCGATGGCTAAAGGGGGCCCCGATTGCAGGAATACACCTGAATCGGTCTATGCCACCCTCCAAATTGTTGATGCTATTTACGAATCGTCCCGTCTAGAAAAAACAATTTCGCTTTCGTAGGGGCAGTCCAACTCTTTTGCTACCTTAGTAACCAAAACTCCGATTTTTTCAATGCAACCATGCATGGTGTCGCCGTCTTTTAAAAAGGTGCCAGAGGTATGGCCTACTCCAGAAGGAGTACCTGTGGAAATAATATCCCCAGGTTCAAGCGTAACCATGGATGAAATAAACTCAATCAATGCTGCGATGGGGAATATCATCTGGGCGGTACTAGAACTTTGTTTGGTATCGCCATTAAGTTTCAGTTCAAGTTTAAGGGTTTGAGGGTCTTGCAGAGATTTTGCATCAAGTACGCAAGGGCCCATGGGGCAAAAGCTATCGAACCATTTGCCATGCAACCAATCGAAGAAAACATCTTTTTCGCGTTTTTTTCTACCTGCATTTGGTCTGAACTTGCGGTTGGAAATATCATTGATGATGGTGTAACCCGCAACATAAGAAAGCGCATCAGCTTCTTTAACAGCCTTGCAATTTCTACCTACGATCACGCCTAATTCGAGTTCCCAATCGATAGCATCGGGGGATACCGAGGGAATGCGAATGGGTTTGTAGGGGTCGTTAAGTGTGGTGCTTGCAGGCTTCATGAAGACATATGGAAAAGTTTCAGCGCGCTCGAGGGCAATGCCGCCGCCCTCGCGGATATGCTCTGCATAATTTCCTGCAAGAAGGAAGATTTTATTGGGTTTTGGTATTGGTACAAGAAAACTTGCATCAGCCAAGTTTCTATCGGGGTTGAAGTTTTGAAATAAGCTTAAAGCATTATGATGGTGTTTCCCACCATGAATACAATCAATCAATTCTGCATGTGCTAGCCAGGAAAAATCTTTGCCCGCTTTTTTTGCAGCATCCTCGAGCAACATAAATCCCGCTTCATCGTAAAAAGCAAGTTTGTTGCCCCCCGTTACTTTTACCCTGCTTAGTCTCATGACAATATCCTTTATAAAAACAATAACTTGCTGATTCTATTGTGAATTTAAACTTAGAATCAATTACAGTATTAGACTACTTGCAAAAGCACCAAAAAAACAGGATAATCATAGAAGCTTTGCTTTCGAAACTAATGTTTTGCATGCAAATATCAGATTTTGTTCGCTATTAATTAAGGCGCAATTAGAAAGTGTTTGAATTCCATGGATTTTCTCGGACTTTTCTTTAAGGGTTGGCCTTTAAAATACCAATTGATGTTTCGGTTGATTCTACTGATTACGGTTACAGGCACCGTTCTTACTTCAATCTCTTTTTCAATGCAATACAACGAGGGTAAATCATCTAGATTCATGATGATGAATCTGATATCCAACAATATCAATGACCTACTGATGGATTTTCTTGCAGAAATAGAAGGAGAAGCAGAAGCGTATAAAGATTTGTTGACCAAAGCATCGATAAATAACTCAGAAGTCAAGAATCAGGCAAGAATTTTTATTGCAAATCATCTTAAATCTAACAAATACATGGACGGTTTTTCCATAATCGACAGCAAAACAGGCCATATGGTTCGTACGATGAAAAACCCAGAAGAAAAATTGTTGGTTGCGGAAACAATTTCTGAAGGAAACCAAGTCTTTCGCTCTACGCTTTATGAGAATCAAGGAACGCCTGAACAAAAAATTATTTTAACTGGCTCAAATGAAAATGATCCCCGTCATTTTGATTTTTATTTAGAATTTAAAGATAACAAAAAAAAGGGGTGGTTTAATTCAAGGGGATATTCACAAAATGTGCTTCATGGTTACCCTCCCATTCTTAGTTATGTTGTCCCCTTGAAAGATGATTCGGGTGCATTAGTGGGGATGTTGACACTTGATTTTGGGGTGCTCCAACTTCAGAAATATCTTATGGATATCACCAACAAAAAAATGGACCGGGATTACAGTTTTGGTGGGATTCCCTTTGTGTTGGAAAGAAGAAACAATAAAGAAATTGTAGTGATTGGCCATCCAGACCCCATTTATATTGAAACAATTCCTGACCCCTCCATTGTTAGTGAAAGTAATAAATTTTTAATTCTTGCAGAAAAACATCCAGATCAAAGAATAAGGACTTTTAATAAAATCATTGAAAAAGAATATAAGGAAAACAGAGACCCCTTTAATCAAAATTCCACGGGTATAAATGTTGGTAAAGCAGATGATAACAGTTTGTGGCTTTACTCTTGGACTGCAACATACCCTGGCCAGAAACCTGATTGGATCATTGGCGTTTGTGTCAATCGGGAATTAGCCGCTGCATCTGTTATTCGCAGCCTCCGAATTACTCTTTGGGTTTTGGGATTCTTGATTATTGCATCAGTTTTAATTTCTATAAACAATTCAAGAATAATGTCAAAGCCTTTAGAAAATATGGCAAAAGATGTCATCGAAATTGGTAAAGGAAGAATCGTGTTTTCATCCGACAGCAGCCTTTTAGTCAAAGAAATGATTGATTTAAAAGACGGTATCGAAAAGATGAAATCAGGTTTGTTATCATTCAGAAAATACATTCCCTACAAGGTGGTGAACCAAGTATTAGCTTCAAGAAAAACCGCAGAGCCTTTTGCAGAAAAAAAAGAGCTAACGATATTCTTTTCAGATCTAGAAAACTTTACAACTATTTCAGAATCGCTTGAACCAGATAAACTAGTGAAGTTGATCGGTGATCATCTTGCGATGTGCACTAACATCATTCAATCGCTGGATGGAACGGTGGATAAATACATAGGTGATTCTGTGATGGCGTTCTGGAATTCGCCAGAAGATTGCAAAAATCATGAACTTAAAGCCTGTCAGGCAGCGCTGGCGTGTCAGGAACAAATGGTGTTGTTTAATGAGAGAAATAAAGCAGAGGGTCTGCCCCATTTGAAAATGCGAATAGGGATAAGTACGGGAACAGTTTTTGTGGGGAATATAGGCAGTGACGATCGGCTCAATTATACTGCTGTGGGTGATACAGTAAACCTAGCAAGCAGGTTGGAAGGCACAAATAAAACCTATAAAACTTGGATTCTAATTTCAGATAACACCGCTGCTGAAATCCGTGGGCAAATTCTTACCCGGCCTGTGGATAAAGTTGCGGTGAAGGGCAAAGCCAATGCGATTTTGATTCATGAAGTTCTTGCCCTTGGCGAAAACGAGACCCCTAAATTGCGGAAGATAATAGATTTAACTATGTTGGGATTTGATCATTATTTAGCCCAGAGATTTCAACAGGCGATCGATTGCTACACGCAAATTCTTGACATTAATAAGGGAGATCATCTAGCTTTATTTTATATCGAACGATGCAAGGGCTTTTTGGTGTTCCCGCCCCCCTCTGATTGGGATGGGGTACATATCAGTAATTCCAAGTAAAATGACTAAGGTTTTTTGATTCCTATCTGTTTTCCCTGTATAAATAGTTTAGGTTTTTCAGTTTTATTTTAATGAGTAGTATATGCCTTTCTTTATCAAATCTGGAAATGAAGGATCTTCGCTAAAAACGGTTCTGATATTTCGTATTGTACTCGCGGTTTTTATTATTGGTATTACGCTAACTCTGTTTTCCTTGGGAGTATCACTTTGGCAGGCAAGAGCGTTGATGCAATCGATGTTAAAAACTAATGCAGACAATATTAAAGAAAAAGTTGAATTCGTGATGCATGGGGTAGAGGTTGATGCAAAAATGTATGCATCTTTATTTCAAAAATTATTTAATAACGGAGTTGACCAAAAAAAAGATCTTCTTCTTTTTGTCATGGAGAACCTAAAATCAAACAAAGACTATGATGGCTTTGCCTATTTTGATGCTAAGACAGGCGAAATGTTCCGCATGATTAAAGTCAATGACCAAAATCTTGTGGTTGTCGAAGTAAAATCTAAAGGGAATGGTTTATATACCACAAGTGTCTACAAAGAATTTCTTACCACCAAACAGGAAGAGATTGATAATGATCCAAATCAAATTGACCCTCGTAGCTTTTCTTTCTTTTTAGAAATGAAGAAAAACAATAAGGCTTGCTGGGTCCATTCAAGGAAATCTAAAACTATTAAATATCTTGAAAAAGCAGCTCCAATATTAAGCTATGCTTTACCGTTAAATGATTTGCAAGGGGAATTAGTAGGTTTAATATCTCTTGATGTTGGAATTGTACAGTTAGAGGAGTTGTTAGGTGAAATAACAAATCAGAAGTCCAATTTTTCTGAACTTTACGACGGGGTCCCATTTATAATAGAAAAATCCAGTAAGGATGAACTTTTAGTCATAGGCTATCCCCACAAGCATGATGAGGAAGAGTTCCCGCGATCGTTAGGTAAGAATGACTACAGCGGATATCTTTTTCTTGCGGATCAACATCCAGATATAAGAATTCAAACTTTTGCAAAACTCGTTCAAAATCAAAAGAATCTTGGTAATGATATCTTTAATCAAGACGCTACTTCAATTGAAGCATGTACAGATATAAATAGTGAAACTTGGGTTTATTCGTGGTCAGAAATCAAGCCAGGCGAAAAACCAGATTGGGTGGTTGGTGTTTGTGTAAAAAGAAAAGCAATGAGTGCTGGGGGTATTGCTATGGGGCGAATGGTTTTTTTGAGTTTAATAGTCATGATTATAATTATGATTCCCATTGGTATTAGGAGTGGAAAATCAATTGGTGACCCTCTTGAAAAAATGGCAGCCGATGTTGTTAAAATTAGCAGGGGCGATATTTCTTTTTCTGTTGATTCTAAGTCTAACTACAGAGAAATAAATCAATTAACCGAAGGTATCGAAAAGATGAAATCAGGTTTGCTATCATTCAGGAAATACATTCCTTACAAGGTAGTGAATCAAGTATTAGCTTCAAGAAAAACCGCAGAGCCTTTTGCAGAAAAGAAGGAACTAACGCTGTTCTTTTCGGATTTAGAAAATTTTACAACCATTTCAGAATCCCTCGAACCGGATAAATTAGTGAAGCTGATCGGTGATCATCTTGCGATGTGCACCAACATCATTCAATCGCTGGATGGAACTGTGGATAAATACATAGGTGATTCTGTGATGGCGTTTTGGAATGCGCCAGAAGATTGCAAAAATCATGAACTTAAAGCCTGTCAGGCAGCACTGGCATGCCAGGAACAAATGGTGTTGTTTAATGAGAGAAATAAAGCAGAGGGTCTGCCCCATTTGAAAATGCGAATAGGAATAGGTACTGGTACAGTTTTTGTGGGGAATATTGGTAGTGACGATCGGCTCAATTATACTGCAGTAGGTGATACGGTAAACCTTGCCAGCAGGTTGGAAGGTACGAATAAAACCTATAAAACCTGGATTCTAATTTCCGATAAGACGCAAATTAGAATTCGGGAGCAAATTCTAACCCGGCCTGTGGATAAAGTTGCGGTTAAGGGCAAAGCCAATGCAATACTGATTCATGAGGTTCTTTGCAAAAAAGAAAATGAAACCCCTGAACTACGGAAGATTATAGATTTATCTATGTTGGGATTCGACCATTATTTAGCGATGAGGTTTCAACAGGCGATTGATTGCTTTAAGCAAATTCTTGGGGTTAACAAGAGCGATCATCTAGCTTTGTTTTATATCGAACGATGCAAGGGCTTTTTGGTGTTCCCGCCCCCCTCCGATTGGGATGGTACTTATATCAGCCATTCAAAATAGTTTTGATTTTTCATTGTTAATTAGCTTAGTTTCCAACTCCTATAGCAATGGGTACATCTTCGATACTGATGCGAATCTCGTCTGAATTGCCTGTGAGTTCGGGCGCATACATGCCATTGATTTTGGCAGGCAGGGCATGGAAGAGGCCTGGGATTTCTGCTCGCATTCTGTAACGCAAGCTGTGATTTCCCCGGGCTAATTCCTTGATGAAGAAGCAAACGCGTTCATCCCGAAGTTCCATATAAGCACGCATGTCATTGTTGCCATAACCGCTTCGTAGTTCTAACGGCTCAAATCCAGCAGCTTTCATATCTTCGATCAAAATGTACTCGTAATCATTTTTGCTTAGGATTTCCATTTCGATTTCTACAAGATCGCCACTCTTCACCGAGGCAAGATCTTGGATTTCGCTGCGTTCATATTTTTCGCCTCTTTGGTTTACCGCTTCACCCCGTGCGCCCGGGACTTTTACTTCCGTCGCAGATTTCTTTAAGAGATAGTATTTACGATTAATCTTAACTTCGAGGCCTGCTTTTTTAATGGGTGTTTCAAGGGTAAATACTGTGAGATAAGCATTGAAGTAAAGGGGGCCCGTGCCTTTCTTTCGCAGTTCAACAGTGTGATTGCCGGTGAGAACCCCATCGCCTAGAACTAGGGCTGTGTTTTCGAAGGTGAATAAATCTTTGGGTCCGATTTTCACTTCCTTGATCATTTTTCCATCGAGTAAAACTTCGACAGTAATATCGGGTTTGTCTTCTTGGGATGCGGTGAAGAACTCTGCAAGTGCTTCGATACAGAAAGCAGTATCGCGTGTACTGTTCCAATAAGTGGCATGCTTGCGGTTGTTAAGAATGTATTTTGCAAGCCTTGCAGGTACTTCGCCTTTTGGATTGGTTTTACTTAGCAGTTTGAGATACCAAGCATTGGCTTCGGTATCGCTACCATACCAGTTCCACCAGTGGTTTTCAGGTGGGAGTTTGAGATATGCAGTCTGGTTTTCTTCGTCTTGGACAAGGAATTGTTCAAGGTTTCGAAGGATCATATCGAGTTTTTCTTGCTGTTTTTGTTTGAATAGTGCGATACCGAAAACAGCCTTGGCATAAGCCGAGATGTGGGTGCGATCGCGGTATAAAAATTCATTCATCTCGTTATTGGTGGCATCAGCATCGAGCAAAACCATGTAGATGAACGCATCAAGATCATCCGCAAAGTTTTTGTAAGGTTGAACTTTTGCAGGGGCGCGTTTGATCAGCTCCACCTGTTTAGTTTGATAATTTTTCAACCATGCAACACCTCGTTCCAGCATATTTGCTGGAAGCACAACTTTATGATCGCGCGCAATTTGCAAGCCATGAACTACGATTGCTGTGGTATGGGGGTAGGAGTATTCTCCGAATCCGGAGAACCAGCCCCATCCGCCATCGGCAAGCTGCATGTTTTGCAAAGCCTTGATGCCATCTTTGGTCATGGTTTTGACTTCTTCTGGATCGAACACAGGGTTGCGATTAAAGCGCTTCCATCCCTTTGCGCGAGCCATGGGGTCGCCTATTTCTTGTGCATTAAGATTGGTTCGTTTTTCGCGAACTGCAGCAAGATCGACTTCTAATTTCTGCAATAAGCTTAGCGTGATTACAGTAGGCACAAAGCGATTAAGCGTTTGTTCGGTACAGCCATAGGGGTAATCCGCAAGGTAGGGAAGGGCATCGACCAGCGCCCCTGCTAGCGTGGGTGAGTATCGGATTTCAAGCCGCGAATCGTTTTCCCTGCGTTGTTCTGGAACACTAAAAGTCAGCTTGGCAGAATTTTGATTCGGCCTGATCGCACCAGAGAATGATTCTGTTCGTGCCATGCCATGTATGTATGCGGGGAAGCTCATTTCCATGGCATCGGATTCAACATCGGTGATGCCTTTGATACGAACGATTGCCTTGCCTTCGTTAACAACTTTAACTTTCCAGTCGATTCGTTTTTCTCCATGGGGAGACATGGGAACCTTAACGGTCAAAGGTGAAAGAGCTTTCAATACATTGCCATCGAGTTCGAGAGAAACCTCAACAGTCTTGGCATCTTTCAAATAGTTGTGAACATTAGCGCTTAAGATAACCTCATCATTCTGAGTGAAGAATCTAGGTGACTGAAGGCGAACAAGAAGGTCTTTCTTGGTGGTGACAATGGTTTCGCCTTCGCCTACACGGGTGCCTGAAGAGATGGACCACGCACGCACTTTCCAACCAGTAAGATTTTCAGGCATTGTGATATCTGCGGTTGCAGTACCATCTGGGCCTGCTTCGATGGAAGCCACCCATAAAGCAGTATCTACAAAGTTTTTGCGGATGGTGGGTTGCACCATGTCGGGTGCTGCAGGGGCTTCGGCATTGCCCGGATCTTCTCCTGCTTTATCTGATTCGAGGGATTTTCGATCTCGTCGTTCGGAAACGCCATCCATTGCTGCATTTGCCATCATGGCCATGGGTGCGCCAGGCCCGCCGCCTCCAAAGCCGGCCATTTCGGATTTAGCCATTCTTCCTCTAGTCTGCCCACTGCGCCCTTGTAAATTCATTTGATTAAATTCATCTACGCCTTGTGCGCCGAAGACGCCCAGATCGTTCATGCCGATTTCATTTTGTTTAAGAAGATTATAACCTGTTTTTGTAAGAGTGGATTCCTGCGAGGGGTGATGATGTCTGCGCCATTTCCAGAAATACTCTTTGATATCAGGCACATTGGATCCACCTGAAATATACTCAACACTTCGATCATAGGCTGTAAGCACAATAGAACCAGCAACGGGCTTGCCCTCTAGATCAGTAACCTTAACTTGGATCTTTCCTTTTTCGCCCGGCTTGTATTCAGCCTTATCCGGAACCACGGTTACATTTAAGATTCGCTTTTCAGGAGGAACCACAAGTTCTTTCATTTCAGTATGAACTTTCCCATTAGAAACGCTCAGTACTTCAACAAAGGTATTGGGCATGTCGCCCTGAGTGAGCACGATTTCTTCGAGGGAACTTTTGCCATCCATGCGAATTACCTTGGGTGCTTTGGATAAACCATTCACAGGTTTAGCGAAAAGCAAAACAGTTGCGTTGTTTTGATTAGCATTGATAAGAAGCTTTGCTTTATCACCTGGTGCAAATTCTCGTTTATCCAATATCAACTCAAGATCATTGAACTTGAGCGACTTACCATCGAAGTCTTTGCCATAAACATTAAAGAGGTAGCCACCTTCTTCTTTGTGGCCTTTTTCATCAGCAAGGGTGAAGGAGACACGGTATTGCCCGGCAGCCAAGGGTTTGAATTTATAGGTCGCTTTGCCTTGTTCATCTGCACGCAGTAAAGCTTTTTCGATGGGTTGCTCAATGGGTTTACCAGCTTTGTCATAGGAGATTTTGAAGATGACAGCTTCGCCTGCTCCGGGCACGGGTTTGCCATCAGGTGTTTGAGAATTAAAGAAGGCCTCGATGGTATCATTGGTTTGAAAATGCCCACGGTTAAGCCAAGCAAAAACCCTGAAGGGCTTGCGGGCCACAATCACTTTGCCCGAACCATTAATCGTTCTGCGGGATTCATCAACCACTTCAGCGCTGATGGAAAATTCGTGATCTTGGTTCCCATGAAATTGCTTTGCAAGTGCGGTGTCGATTTCGAGTTTGACAGTGCCATCTGGCCCGATCGGGGATTCTTGTTCGAGAACGATTTCGCCTGGTCCTTGAACTCTGGGGTACCAGAAAGGATGAGGTCTGCCACAGCCCCATTTGTCCCAGCCTTCATAGAAGGAGTAGTCGGGGGAGAACCACCAATAGCCTTTGCCATAAAACCAATCCCATACGCCGTTGGGGTGCCAATCGGTGGATTTGGATTGTCTGGTGACTTTGATTTTGGCTTTGCCCTTGGTGACGGGTGCGCCGAAATAGTATTTAGCGATGACAGTGACGGGGATTTTTTCGCCCAGCATCACAGGTTTGGTAGGGGCTTCAACTTTAACTTCGAACTCGGGCTTCTTGTATTCTTCGACCCGGAATTGAATTCCGCCTGGAACATTATTGTTGGGGTTCGCAGTATGCAAATAGTAAGCGCCCAAAGTTGCATCCTTCGAGATATCAAAGGAACCCGAGACGCCACCGAATGCATCTGCAACCATATCTTTTTCGTAAATCTTATCGCCCTTGGGACTGTTGATAATGATCTTGAGGTTTTGGCCAGCAAAGCGTGAAGGCCCCTCCAAATCATAGCGGGCCTCAGCAGCCCATAATTTGAATTCAACTTTCTGCCCAGGTCGGTAGACCGGCCTATCGGTGATAGCAAAGGCTTTCATCTGCTGAAAATAAGTGTCGTGGTAGTTGCCATACCATAGGCCACTAAAACCGAGATAAGCCTGCCTTTTTTCCTTGCCCGTGGCTTGCACCAACCATTGCATCGAGTTGGCTGCATCGTTGCCATCCACAAAAACTTGACCATCTTTGTCCGCCTGTTTCGAAAACTCTTTTGTGACGACTTTGAAGTTATTCTGGTTCGGTTTGACTTGTTCTTGTCTCCAGCCAAAGAAATCCATCTTGGCGGAATCCTCGGGTAAGCCCGTAACTGCATCGCAGACAAAGTAGTAGCCTTTGCCATCGATATTCTTTTTCACAATGGCAAGGTCGTTGAGCCAAACAACCATTCGACTGGTGTTACCACCTTCAAGCTTGGCAACGAGAAAGTAAGCACCCGCAGGAAGCTTGGGCAAATTAATGGCAGTCCTGGCATCGTTATGAGCTGGCCTAGGTTCAAGCTTTTGATCCCAAGTAGAGACTTTCTTACCCAAATAGAATTCTTGATTTTTATTGAGAATGCGCTGGCCGATGTCTGCGATATTGATTTTCTCGTACTCCAGTCTAGCTGGATTATCTTTTAAATACTTCTGCACATCTGCAAGCAACTTAGCCACGTTAATTTCAAAAGCTTCAAGGTTTAAGGTTTTGGCATTGCGATAACGAAACTGAATATCAGCTTTGGTTTCAGAGACTTGAGAGTTGGTAGGCTCGAAACGGCCCCAGTTCCCAACTATTTGTTCGAGCTTATTGGATCTGTTGTAATTGCCCTTACCCCCAAAGCTGGCAATTGCTTTCTTCCAAGCATCTGCAGCTTTGATGTATTGTCTTCGATTTTCATATTCGATCGCGATCATATCTGCAGCGGTTTCGTTCTCAATGGTTTTCCCATCGATTGCAACTTCATGCCAGATCTTCACGTAGTTGAATTCATCGGGGAGAGAAAGTTTTTTGATACCCGAAGCAATGCGGGCAATTGTTTCTTCATCCTTTAGCTTGGCGAGATCGTAAGTACCTGTATCCTGCTTGGAATCTTCCATGAACCCGGGGAAATAGCCCGCCAAGGTATGCACGCCAAACTGTTGATATAAGAATTGAGCCAAGCGCATTTTGGATACATTTTTTTTGGAGGGATCAGCCTTGGCTGCCTCTTGAAGAAGTGATCTCCATCGTTCTCCATCGTTGGCAGCTTTCTCAAAAGATTCGGGAAGTTTATAAAAAACAGGCTTTCCTGTTTCATCAACTGGGGCGGGGGTAACCCCATGGTAGGGATGCCAGTAGGGGCTATCATCATATTCGGGCAGGGTTGAGAAATCGGTAAGCACCTGCAGGCGCCAAGATTCATGCCCAGCGGAGCCTCGCAAGATGATGTCTGCAAAATCGAGATAAAACAAAGAAGCAGCTTGCAAATCTTTATCTTTACGAACTTCTAATAATGCTTTGTAAAGCAGTTGCATGGCTTGTGCCCGGTCGCGGGCATAGCTGCTGACTTGTTTGCCCCCGCCGCGGTGATAGCCCCGTTCAAACTTCCCAGCAACTACAAAACCAAAATGTTCCGATTCTAGAAACGAAGCAGCAGTCATTTGCATGAAGCGCCATTTGCTTTCATGAACTTTGATGACGGAATCACGGAATGCATCGACTTCATTGTTTCTGCCTAGGTTTCGTAGTGACTGAAGTGCTAGGTTCATATCTGAGGCAGCTTTTTTGCCTTCAGCGTTAGGCTCAAGAGCGAGTTTTTTGAAGCCTTCAAAAGCTTCCTTGTAGTTGCCCTGATTGTATAATTTTTGATATTTCTCAGAAGATTCATCAGCGCCACGAACCTGCCCTTTAAAGAATTCGGGCACTGCAAGCACTGCCATCGTCAGCAGAAACCCTGCGCAAGCCAAGGGGAGAAGTTTTTTGTTCATGGCTGATCCTTTGAAGTTAAATAAACGGCCTTGATAATAAGACGAATCTTGGCTCCATTTGGATTGAAGATACCTTAAAAGAGTTAAGTAGAAGAATAGGAATATGGAAGTAGGGTTGTTATTTGTAACATTCCTTTAAAAAATAGGGTTTAGATGCTGGTAAAAGAAGCTGCTTCCCCTTATTCTAAAATCAGGATTTAGTAAACCATTTAAGTTGTTGAGGTGATCATGATTAAAAGATTAATGGCTTCCATGCTGCTTTTGGGCATAGTTGTGAGTATGAGTTTTTCTCCCCTTTTTGCTCAAGATGTAAAGAAAAAGAAGTTGATTCTTATCGCAGGTAGGAAAAGCCATGGCTATGGCCAGCATTCTTTCAAAGCTGGTTGTTCCCTGCTTAAAAAAGCACTTGATGAAAATGTTCCCGGTCTTGAAACCATTTTGGTTTTAGATGGCTGGCCCGCGGATGAATCCATCCTCGATTCCGCAGATGGCATATGTATTTACAGCGATGGTGGTGGCGGTCATCCTTACAATGCTCACCTCGAAAAAATTGATGCCCTCGCAAAGAAGGGTGTTGGACTTGCAATGTTTCACTACGGGGTAGAGACTACCAAGGGCAAGAATGGGGATAAATTTCTTGATTGGATCGGTGGTTATTTTGAACCCAACTGGTCGGTCAATCCACACTGGCGCCTAAGCGAATCTGAGCTTGCTAAAAATCACCCGATTACCAGGGGTGTAAACCCTTTCAAAACCCAAGATGAATGGTATTACCACATGCGATTCAGGCCAAAAATGGAAGGCGTTACTCCAATCCTTAGCGCACTACCTCCTTCCGAAACTTTGGTTAACAAAGATGGCAAACTTTCGCGTGGCGATGGCCCCCATAGCAATAACCCTTTTGTTCGTGAAGCTGTTCTTGATCGCAAGGAAAAGCAAGTGCTTGCCTGGGCATGCGATCGCGCCGATGGCGGCAGGGGTTTTGGTTATACTGGTGGTCACTCCCATTGGAACTGGGGCAATGACAACAACCGTAAGATGATCCTTAATTCCCTCGCTTGGATTTGCAAGGTTGAAGTGCCATCTATGGGTGTGAATTCCAAGAGGCCAACCTTGATGGAACTTCGCGAGAACATGGATTATCCAGTGCCCGATAAATTCGACTTCGCCAAGATTGAAAAAG
>CAMDHK010000070.1 GCA_945897965.1 Candidatus Kuenenia stuttgartensis
CAATCACTAGTTGTACCAACACTTCGAATCCTTCCGTGATGCTTGCAGCTGGCTTGGTTGCGAAGAAAGCGGTAGCCAAAGGCTTGCAAACAAAACCTTGGGTGAAGACAAGTTTGGCGCCCGGTTCCAAGGTGGTCACAGATTATCTAATGGAAGCGGATGTGATGAATGACCTTGATAAACTGCGCTTTAATCTTGTGGGTTATGGTTGCACGACTTGCATAGGAAACAGCGGGCCATTGCCTGCGCCTGTTTCTAAGGGGATTGAAGAAGGCCAGCTTATCGTTGCTGCGGTGTTGAGTGGGAATCGAAATTTCGAGGGCAGGGTACATCCTGAAGTGCGTGCCAACTATCTGGCTTCACCGCCTCTTGTTGTGGCTTATGCAATCGCAGGACGAACCGATATTGATTTCGCAACAGAGCCCGTAGGCAATGGCAGCGATGGCAAGGCTGTGTTTCTCAAAGATATCTGGCCCACCACAAAAGAAATTCATGAGGCTGTAGCGAAGTGCGTCAAGCCTGAGATGTTCACCAAGGAATATAGCGAAGTGTTCAAGGGTGATCCAGCTTGGCAGGAGCTTCCTGTTCCTACTGGTAATCAATATGCCTGGGATGCAAACTCCACTTATGTGAAGCACCCACCTTACTTCGAAAACATGCCCCGTAATCCAAGTGCGATTGCAGATTTGAAAGCTGTGCGCGTTCTTGCGGTTTTGGGTGATAGCATCACCACCGATCATATTTCCCCTGCGGGAAATATCAAGAAAGACAGTCCTGCTGGTAAGTATTTGCAGGAGCGTGGCGTGGCGTCTTCAGACTTCAACAGTTATGGCGCACGCAGGGGCAATCACGAAGTGATGGTACGAGGCACCTTCGCCAACATTCGGTTGAAGAACATTCTTGCACCTGGTACGGAAGGGGGTTTCACAAGGCATCTTCCTTCCGGGGAAGGGATGTCGATATTTGATGCCTCAGTTAAATATCATGCAGAGAAAGTGCCCTTGGCAATTCTTGCGGGCAAGGAATATGGCTCGGGTAGTTCGCGTGATTGGGCCGCCAAGGGGCCAGCTTTGCTGGGTGTGCGAGTCGTGATAGCAGAAAGTTACGAGCGTATACATCGCAGTAATCTGGTGGGCATGGGAATACTTCCCCTGCAATTTGAAGCGGGCAATACTTCAGCTTCTCTTGGCCTTACTGGCGAAGAGGTTTTTGAAATCACCGGCCTTGCTTCTCTGTTAGAGGCATCTGATTATGCTCCTGGTAAAACCATTGCGGTGAGGGCCAATGGCAAAGAATTCAAAGCGGTTGTTCGCATCGATACGCCACAGGAAGTGCTTTATTACAAGCATGGCGGAATTCTTCGCTATGTACTAAGGCAGTTGTTGGAGACTGCGAAGTAAGAGAGATTGTAGAAAAAAAAGCCCTCTGAGGATAACCTCTCAGAGGGCTTTTTTGTGTTTCTAGTGTAGTTATTAGAAGGTGTAGTCTTTTAAAAACTTAGTGATATGAACATTGGGAAGGTTAAGTTCTGCGACTTCTTTGGCCACTTGATCTCGGTAGCGACCTTTAAGGTGTACTGCAAAAACTGGCACATCTTTCTTTAATTTTTGTAGTTCTAACTTAAAAGTTTTTGGTGTTAGATGTTTGGATACATCTGCAAGCCATTGAAGATTATTGGGGAAGGTAACTTCCAGAAAAACTGCTTTTAAGTTGGCCTGCTTGTTGAGGCGTTCCCAGATTTCCTCGGTTTCGGCTGTATCGCTGACATAACCAATCGCACTTTTTCCATCATCAAAAATGTATCCCACTGTGGGAACAACATGATTGATTTTGATAGAGGTTATTTTGATCCCTTCGAGGGTGATCGTTTGATTTGGTTCGAAGGTTTTGATATCGAGGAAACGCGAAACAGGGAACTTGGAAAGTTCGATGAAATCGGGCCAGATTCGATTGTTGAAAACATCTGTTTGTAAACAGTCTAATACAGGCGTTGAACCATAGATAATTACCGGGTCAGGCTTTCCCGTAAATACATTTTCAATAAAGATGGGGAGTGATGCCAGATGATCGATATGAGAATGGGTTAATAACACATGGCGAATTTTTTCCTGCTCTTTGGGAGAAGAATAAAAACCGATAGCCCCAGCATCGATTGCAATACTTTCATTCACCAGCATACTGGTTAAAAATTGATAATTGCAATCATCGGAACCATGAACATTTGATGTTATTAGCCTAGTTATCACTCAAACCCCCTAGGGTGATTTGTTTTATTTTATTCAAAACAGGACCATAAATAGTATACATAGTCCCGTTTTGCATTTCGTATAGGCTAAAGCTTTGACAAATGTAATGGAAGCTGATTCAAGCATTTTATTGCTTTTTTTCACCAGTCTTGCCACTACCATCGTTAAGCCCCATGACATAGCCTAGCCCGCCAAGCATTAACTTCTGGAATCTTTCGTCGGCCCAAACTTCATCGCGGTGTCCAAAAGCTGTATAAAAAACCCGGCCTTTGCCATATTCTTTAGTCCATGCAAGTGCATAATCCTTGTCCGCGCGTTTGCCTTCTTTTTTAACTGCAGTGGTATCCATGCTAAGCAGGATATTCAGGTTTTTCCGGTCGTAAGGCCCCTTGAACTGATAAATTTCATCAGTTATTTCAAATGAATCGCCCAGATGTTTGGTTGCAGGGTGGTTCTTATCTTCCACTTTTACTTTGATTTTTTCATGCCAAGGATGGCCATCAAAGTAAGCACCGATCATGTTGCCATATTCGGGCCATTTGTAAAAGGTATCTGTTGCACAATGGCTGCCCGCAAAGCCCTTGCCAGACTTTATGTACTGAAGCAGGTCGGCTTTTTGCACATCAGATAGTGGCAGTTCGCCTGTGGTGTAAAAGAATACTGCATCATATTTTTGCAAGTTTTCTGCAGTGATTGCAGTGCGGGAATCTTGGGTGACCACTGCTTCGAACATGCCAGACGATTTTCCCAATGCGATGAGTGATTTTTCGACCAGGCATAATTCTTCAGGTTTGGGTCGTTTTACCACGCCATGCACAAAGCCCTTTGATTCGGTGATTACCAAAAGCTTTTTGGCGGATTTGGATTCCTGGGAGAAGGATAGGTTGGTTGCGATGAATAAAGCTGCAACCGTCAGAGAGAATAACTTGTGCATGTTTGCCTTTCAAGAATTAAGGGTTAAGAGATGATTGTAATCGGGGTTAAAACAGGAATCAAGTAAATGGAGGCTTTTCTTTCTGTCGGAAAAAAGACTATGATATCGACAAAGAGAATCTCACGGAGAATTTATCATGGCATCACTTGCAGACCTACGAAAAGACTACACCCTTCATGGCCTTTTGGAACATGAATTAGCGCAATGCCCTTTTGATCAATTTGCAAAATGGTTTAGCGATGCGGTGAATGCGAAAGTTACGGAACCCAATGCCATGACTTTGGCGACTGCCACGGTGCACGGAGTGCCTTCCGCTAGGATTGTGTTGCTAAAAAGCTTTGATGAGAGGGGATTCACTTTTTATACGAGCTATGAAGGTCGCAAGGCGGGAGAGCTTGCAGAAAACCCTAGAGCAGCACTAATTTTTTACTGGCCCGATTTAGAAAGGCAGATTCGCATCGAGGGTGATGTGCAAAAAGTTAGTACAAAGGAATCCGAGGATTACTTTCTCTCGAGGCCCTTGGGAAGTCGCATTGGTGCTTGGGCTTCCAAACAATCTTCGGTGATGAAGGGGCGAGAAGAACTTGAAGCTCGCTGGCAAGAGATTGAAAAACGCTTTGCAGATGCAGTAGTGCCCCTGCCTGAAACTTGGGGCGGGTATAGGCTGTGGCCAAATTCAATAGAGTTTTGGCAGGGCAGGCCCAGCAGAATGCACGATCGCATCCTGTATGAAAGAAATGGAACCTTCTGGAGTATTAAGCGCTTGGGGCCTTGATTTCTTACTCTGCAACGGTCAGAAATTTATAAGTGGTAGTGCTGCTGAATTTCTCGCCCGGCTTCAAGATCGTTGAAGGAAATTCTTTCTTGTTGACGCTATCGGGGAAATGCTGCGATTCGAGGCAAAACCCGTTGTATTGATTGTAGGTAGCGCCCTTCTTGCCCTTGATGGTGCCATCAAGGAAATTGCCCGTGTAAAACTGTAGGCCTGGTTCGGTGGTATAAACTTCCATCACCCTGCCTGAGTTTGGCTCTCTGACGATTGCAGCAGGTGCCTTCAAATCTTTGCTGGAAGCTTCAAGCACATAGTTGTGATCATAGCCTACTGGCGTTGCTTTGATTTCCTTGATGCGGGCCCCTATTTTCGCATATTTGGTGAAATCGATTGGGGTGCCAGCAACAGGGGCTAGCTTTCCTGTGGGGATTAAGGTTTCATCCGTTGCAGTTTGTTGCGTTGCATTAATCATGATCTGGTGATCAAGAATGGTGCCATTGCCTGAACCTGCAAGGTTGAAATAAGCATGGTTGGTAAGGTTGATGGGTGTGGACTTATCGGTAATGGCATCATATTCGATGCGAAGGGCGTTATCATTGGTGAGGGTAAAAGTAACCCCAAGGCGCACATTGCCTGGGTAGCCTTCTTCGCCATCGGGGCTGGTGCGGGTGAAGCGAACGCCTCTGTCGATAGTGGTAATAAAGTTTTCAGCAGTCCAATTTTTACGATCAAAACCTTTTTTGCCACCATGAAGGCTGTGTGGGCCATTGTTAGCAGCGAGGGTATATTCTTTACCATCGAGAGAGAATTTGGCATTACCAATGCGGTTGCAAACTCTGCCTATGGTTCCACCGAAATAAGGATGTTCGGTAAGGAAGCCTTCGAGGGTATCGAAACCCACGATGACATCTGCCATCTTTCCTTTATTATCAGGAACTTCGATGGATTGAATGGTTGCGCCGAAGGTGATGAGCCTAACTTTCATGCCCTTGCTGTTTTGCAGGGTGAAAATATCAACAGCTTCGCCTTCTTTGGTTTTTCCGAATGGGGTGCGGATAACATCATCCGCTGCAGAACTGAAAGTTGAAGTCATTAAAACACCTGCCAAGCAAATAAAACGAAGAATCATAGTAGCAACCTCTTGAAGCTATAAGTTTAAGAGAACATGAAGCTATAATGATGGGTGGGATGTCGGATGGCAAGCAAGATTCTGTTTTTAGATGCGATGCCAACTTTAAAACAATAGGATTAGGGTATGAACGAATCTAGCAAAACAGATAAAACGCTTAGCAGACCACTCGAAGGATTGGTGGTAGCAGACCTTACAAGAATACTTGCGGGGCCTTTTGCAACGCTTAATCTTGCTCATTTGGGTGCGAAGGTGATCAAGGTCGAGACGCCCCATGGTGGCGATGACTCCCGATCGTTTCCGCCTTTCAAAGATGATAGCTCCTTGTTTTATAGCTCCATGAATTACGATAAATACAGTATTGCACTCGATTTAAAAAAGAGTGAAGACAAGAAGATATTCGAGAAGCTCTTGGCAAAGTCGGACTTCTTAGTGGAAAATTATCGCCCCGGAACTATGGAAAGGCTCGGGTATGCGTGGGGTGATTTGCAGCAAAAGTATCCCCAGTTGATCTATGGTTCTCTTTCGGGTTTTGGGCAGACAGGGCCCATGGCTGCAATGCCCGCTTACGATTTAGTGGTTCAGGCACTTGGTGGTGTGATGAGCTTGACGGGGCATCCGGGCCAACCTCCGGTGCGCGTTGGAGTTTCCATTGGCGATCTTGCTTCGGGTCTCTATTTTGTCATCGCTCTTCAAGCTGCACTTGTTCGCAGGATGCAGGGGCATGGCGGATCTCGTATTGATATCGCAATGTTAGATTGTCAGGTTGCAATGCTTGAAGGTTCTCTGACTAATTATCTCAGCACGGGTGTTATTACCGAATCGTTGGGTTCAAGGCATTACAGCATCGCTCCTTTTCAAGCTTATCGCACGAAGGATTCGTACATGATACTTGCAGGGGGGAATGACAGGTTGTTTGTTCAGGCGTGCGAAGTGCTGCAAAGAATGGATCTTGTGCAGGATGAAAGATTCAAAAGTAATCAGCTTCGATGTCAGCATGTGGATGTGCTCGAGGTGGAGATAGAAAAAACTCTTGCAGCAAAGACTACGGAAGAATGGGTGAAGCTTTTTGATGAAAAAGGAGTTCCTTCTGCACCCATTCAGAATGTCAGCAAGGTTGCGACTCATCCTCAGGTAAATGCAAGAAACATGATTGTTGATATTAAAGACCCTGTATTTGGTAATATTAGAACCGGGGGCAACCCTATCAAGATGACCGGTGTACCCGATGAAGTTGAACATAGGGGCGCACCCACTCTTGATCAAGATCGCAGCGCTATTCTGCAATGGCTTGATCAACCTTAAAATAGCCTGCTTAATTATGAATGAGCTTATTTCGTTGGCCTAACCGCAATGGCTATCGTGTAGAATGATAATATGTGCCTAGATTATCTGGGGGATGTGTTTTTGTGACAAAAACTTCTGTAACGATGAATGATGAAATAGTTTCTGGTGTGTTACATGCTTATGTTGCATTTGACTGGGGCGAAGAAGTTGATTTAGTGCAGGCTGCAAAATTGCTTGAGGCTGAACTTGGTTCTGCAAGTTCCCCCGGGTTACCCCGAAGAAGGCGTACCCCGATGTCGATTGAATACCGTCCCGCCCCATTGGTATTTCAGTTGCCACATACTATTTGTAAATTTGCGGTACTGGGCGAGGTGGAAGCTCAGGTTGAAATGATTCTCTTTGATTTTGCAACCCTCAGCCTTTCGCTACGGATACCGTTTTCGCTTCAAGGTTCGAAGTTAAGTGAGTTGGCGCAGGAGTTATCCCGCCCAGGCGAATTTCCCAGCTTTGGCAAAAAACACCTTGAACCCCTTTTCAAAAGGCTTTCACCTGCAATCAAACTTCCCAAATGGAGCGAACTCACTGAGGAATATTTTGTTTTTCAGTTTAATCCTGGTGATCCCTTCCCAGAAATATCTGATCTGCTTCAAAATCATTCGCCTTGGTTAGCAAGCCTTCTTAGGCTGGAAGCTTCCCCGCTTGCTGCAGAGGAGATTGAAGAATCTATCAAGCAAAAGCTGCAATATTCTCCCACGGATCTTCTTGTGGTTGATTGGGCTGCTGCGGTGCTGATCGATTCTGATTGCGAAGAAACATTGCAGACCATCCAGTTTGCAAACCTGCAATTATTGCGTTATCGCTATCTTGATGATTTACTCGATACGGAGCTTGCAAATTCTGCGAAATGGGCACGATGGCCCACGCCGTTTTCACGATTGCTAGGGGAGGGGCCCAACCAGAGGGTGCGCGAGCTGGGCGCTCTTAATATCGAAGCCACCAATTTGTTCGAACGCACTGGCAATGTATTCAAACTTCTTGGTGACATGTATCTTTCCCGCACCTATAGATTGCTCGCAACCAGATTTCATCTTCCTGCCTGGGAGGGCAGTATCCGTAGAAATCTCGAGGTTATTGAAGATGTTTACCGTGTGGTTGCAGATCAGGCTGCAGCTTTGCGTGCTCAAATTCTTGAAATCATTATAATAGTTCTTATCGCAGTGGAACTTTTTTTGGCGCTCTGGAGATGATTCATGCGGTTACTGCAGTTGATCCTGTTAAGTTTTGTTTTCGTAGGATGCGCATTTGCACAACAACAACCTCCTGCACCTAAGATTTCCGTTCAAGCCCCTTCATATAAAAAAGCATTGGAACAATTCCTACCCAAGTGGGATACCAATAAAAATGATCGCCTTGATCGCAGTGAGACTGCTGTTCTTCTTCGTGATGGTTCTATTCGTTCCATCGAAGCCGCTGCCCTTGCAACTTCTCACTTCTGGTTTTTAAAGTCACCCGATAAAAAATCTGCAACCCTTGACGAGCTTACTAGCGATATTAAAGAAACCATGGTGTTTGCAAATGGTTCTCTCACCAATGTTTTTAAGATGGAGAAAGAATATGAATTCTATCTTGTGCATCTCTTTACTTCTTCACGAGATATGTTTGGTTCCAAGAAATTAGGCATTGAGGGAATTTCGCAGGGGCACATGGGGAACTGTTTCTTTGTATCGATGGCGGGGAACCTTGCGTTTCAAAACCCTGATGCCATTAAAAACATGATCAAAACCAATGAAGATGGTTCCAATAAGGTTGAATTTCCCGATGGGCGTTCTGTACGCATCAATAAACTTCCTGAGGCTGTTATTGCGCTTGGTTCACGCACAGCAAATCAAGGCACATGGATTAATGTACTTGAAGAGGCATATGGTGAAGTTTACAAAACAAATGTGCCTGAGGATATTGCTGCAATTGGATTGGATCGTATTTCACGCGGTGGGAATATAGGTGAAACCATATCTCTTCTTACGGGCCATCAAACTGATATCACCGCTTGGAAATCAGGCCTTCCAGAAGATCTTTTCAATATTCGTTATCTATTGGGTAAAGGCGTTAAAAACAAAAGCTTAATGGGTGCGGGTGTTTCCCTCGACCTTAAAAAACCACCACCAGCAATTGTCGTTGGTCATGCCTACGCTATACTTAATTTCGATGAAGCAAAAGATTTGATCACACTTTGGAACCCTCATGGAAATGATTTCAAACCCATGGGCCCTGATGGTTTTATCAATGGTTATGAAACCAAAGGCGGAGTCTTTACCTTAAGTAGCAGAGACTTTTCATTCCTCTTCAATTATCTATTTGTTGAAACCAACAAGCCCATTAACAATAAAAGATAAAGAATTGGTTAAGCGTTTTATTCTTCGAGCATCTTTGCGAATAAATCTCTTTGCTCGATCAATTCTTGGCTTACATTACCCCAGGTAACAAGCGTTGCTCCTGTAGGTGTTTTGCGAATGGTAACCATGCCTGCGGGCAATGCAATGCGCAACTCTTTCCAGTCTGCCGCTGGTTCTTCGTCAGGAAAAGTCAATTGCCCATCAGCCATGCGTATGGTGCCTTTGGGTTCAAACTTTGCCATGGATCCGGAGATTTTACTCCAATTCATGCCTGCAACTTTTACTTCGATTTCCATGCCCATGATAGGATCCCGCTAGGTGATTACTAAAGAAGATAGTATAGGGAACCATTAACAGATTATCAGGAGAATAGCGGTCAAGTTGGATTGCTGTCTTTCTTTCAATGCGTATAAATGCGTTGAAACAAAACCAATCATAACTATTGATAAAGCACATAAGAGGTGTTTCAAGGTTTGACCCATGGTAAAGTGCTTGAATTAGTCCATCCATGAATTCAATCCTAGAATTCGTTCAATGATAATGCACGAATGATCAACATTGAGGCCCATCGAACATGAAACTGTTTTCCATTATTACCCCAGTGATTATTTTGTTTGTCTCTATGGAAGTTCATGGCGAAGAAGTGAAGATCAGCACATCGTTTCCTGGTGGAAATGTTGTTGTGAAAAAAATTGATGGCAGAACCATTCATCTGGATACCGACCTGCGGGGCGGGCAACCTTGGTTCTATTGGTGTTTTGATGCCACGGTTGCGAACCCGGGGAAGGTTCTGTTCGATATGGGGAAGCCACAGAAAATTGGGGTGCGTGGCCCAGCAGTAAGTATCGATGAGGGAAAGTCATGGAGCTATCTTGGAACTGACAATGTCGAAATGACACCCCAGGCAGAGCGCTTCACCTATGAATTCACCAAGGTTAACCAGCGTGCACGCTTTAGTGTTGCTATCCCTTATCTGCAGCATGATCTTGATATTTTTTTCACCAAGAATGCAGCCAACCCTTATCTGGTAAAGAGTGAATTAACCAAGACCCGTAAGGGAACTTCTGTTGATCTGTTGAGAATAGGAAAACCCGGCCCGGGTGTTTCCCCCATTTTAGTTACAGCTAGGCATCATGCCTGTGAATCAACAGCAAGTTATGTGCTTGAGGGTTTCTTGCAAGAGGCACTTTCTGAATCACTAGCAGGTAAAGAGTTCCGTAAACGCCATGTCTTATTTGCTGTGCCTATTGTGGACAAAGATGGTGTTCAAGCAGGCGATCAGGGCAAAAATCGTATGCCCCATGATCACAACCGCGATTATGGCGATAACCCAATTTATCCTGAAATCCAAGCTATCTCTGATATAGCCAACAAATACAAGATTCATTTTGCAATCGATTTTCACTGCCCTGCGCTAAGAGGGGATATACATGAAGCCATGCATTTTCTCGGCCTTGGAGTTCCCCATGTTAAAGACAACCTCAACGAATGGATTTCTTGGATCAAAGAAGAGCGCCCTCAAGAAGTCATGGCGCCTTTAAACTTTCTTGTCGACCCGACCAAGCCTGGTGCTGTTAATCGTAAAATCAATTCTCATTACATGGCGACACTTGGGTCTTGCAAGATGGCAGCAACTCTTGAGGTGCCATACACGCAGGTACGGCCCGCACTTGATTCTGATATGGCGAGAGCCTATGGAGCGGGCCTGCTTAAAGCATGGGTGCGTACTAATTTTATCACTATTGATGCTGGCATGAACCGTGGCGATTTAAGCAACGCACATTTCAACACTTTCCGAACCGAGTTTATTAAATTCTATCGTAGCAAGCCCAAGGAAATGGAACAGCTTGCGAATGGTTATCGCACTAAACAATCTCCGGTGCTCTATCGTTTAGAAGCAGCAAACCTTCTTGCCACCCTTTCGATATCCCAGCGAAAATATCCTGAAGCCAAAGTGCTTTCGCAATCAGTTCTTCTTGATGCGAATGCCAGCACTTATCAGTTTGAAAATGCAATGCTATTAAACATGGAGGCAACGGTTAAAGATCCTAAATCAGAAGCAGAAGAGGTTGATGCATTGTTCGTGAAGGCGATTGGATTGCCTTATTCGGCATTGAGTTATCGGGCCAAAGTTTATGATATGGCATCAGAGTTTGCACGCAGGCAGATGGATTATCGCACAGCAATTAAACGAACAAGAGATCAGATTTTAGTGGCTGCGTTTTATGAGAAGGGCAGGCTTTGGAATCGCATTGCAACAGATTTCGAGGCTCTTAAATTGCCTGTCGATGCCTTGGGTGCAAGGAAAGAAGCGATCAAGCTTTTGCGCCCTGTATTAGATCCCGCAGAACTCAGTGTTTTTGGAGCGATGATGACCTTGGATTACTTCGATGCACTTTATGGTATATCAGAAACTCCGATTTCTGAACTTGAAGTAGCAGCACAAAAAGTTCTCAACCATAAGGTGAGCTCTATTGCAATGAAGGAGCATGTGACCAAGTTGCTTAAAGAACGCAAATAGATTGTCACCCATTATCAATCAAAGTGAATCATACTTGTGTTTGAGGCGACTGGAGTAGTTTTGAAACAACATGCCCACTCACATCAGTAAGTCGGAAATCGCGACCCGCATAACGGTAAGTCAGTTTCTCGTGATCAAGCCCCATCAGGTGAAGGATGGTGGCATGAAGGTCATGGATGTGGACTTTGTTTTCGACAGATTTGAAACCGAAGTCATCGGTTGCACCGTAGGCTTGTCCACCTTTAACCCCGCCACCCGCCATGAACATCGAGAATCCCCATGGGTTGTGATCACGGCCATCAGCGTTTTCTGTAGTGGGGGTTCTGCCAAACTCGCCTCCCCAGACGACAAGGGTTTCGTCGAGAAGCCCTCTGTTTTTCAGATCGGTTAGTAATGCAGCAATGGGTTGATCGATATCCTTGCACAAGTTTCGGGTGGAAGCGGTGTGGTTGCTGTGGGTATCCCAAGGCTGGCCATTACCGTAATAAAGTTGCGTGAAGCGAACGCCACGTTCTGCAAGTCTGCGGGCGAGGAGGCAACCATTGGCGAAGTGGCCTTTGCCATACATTTCACGGGTTTTAGTTGGTTCCAAGGAAATATCGAAGGCATCTGATGCTGCAAGCTGCATGCGGTAGGCTGTTTCCATGGAGCGAATACGGGCTTCGAGTGCGGGGTCGGCATTTCGCTCGTTGCTGTGCTCCTGGTTGAGTTGCCTCATGAGTTCGATTTGTTTTGTTTGGTTTGCGGGAGAGAGCTTTGCGTTTTCGAGGAAGGGAATCATCTTTCGCGGATCGAGGTTGGAGTGGTTGATGTAGGTGCCTTGATGTTCGCCTGGAAGAAATCCGTTGGACCAAAGCTCTGAAAATCGGACGGGTCTGCCTGGGCAGAAGACGACGAAGTTGGGCAGGTTTTGGTTTTCGCTTCCTAGCCCATAGGAAAGCCATGCACCAAGAGTTGGGCGCGTCGGAACGATGGAGCCGTTGTTCATAAGAAACAACGCAGGGCCATGGTTTGGATTGTCGGTATGCATGGATCGAATAACGCAGAGATCATCAGCATGGCGGGAAAGGTTGGGCAAAAGTTCGCTGATGGGAAGCCCTGATTGGCCATGTTGTGAGAATTTAAAAGGTACACCCATGAGTGCGCCTGTGGGCCGTTCGGTGCGGAGGTCTGCGCCAGGCGGTTTTTGCCCTGCGAATTTATTGAGTGCGGGTTTGGGATCGAAAAGATCGCATTGGAAGGGCCCGCCATTCATGAAGAGATGAATGATGTGCTTTGCTTTTGGTGCGAAATGGGGAAGTAGTGGTTGCGTAGGAGTTGCAATGGCAGCAGAGGAGTGAAGTTGTGCAAGAGCGAGAGAGCCAAAGCCTCCACCTAGGGCCTGTACCATTTGTCTACGAGAGAAAGGCGCGTTCATTAACATACTCCGAAAGCTGCCAAACAAAGGTTTAAAGCCTTAGTCGATGAAAACAAATTCGTTGCTACCTAAGAGGGCCTGAGTGTATTGGTTCCAAGCCACTCCACCTGATTTCACAAAGCTCAAGCCGATTTCTAATTGATGGCTGGTGGGGGTTCGGCCAAATAATAGGCGATAAGCCCCGGTGATTTTATCGGCATCGCTTGAAGGAAATTCGCGTTGTAATCTTTCATAAAGAAGGTTTGCTTGTTTTTGAATGAACGGGCTGTTGAGTGTGTAGAGTTGTTGCAGGGGCGTGGTGGTTGCAACTCGGTTGGGGCTGTGGGTTATTGGATCTGGGAAATCATGGAGGCGCAGAATATCAGATAGTTCTCGACGGCGTACAAGGCCATAAATGGTTCGCTTGCGGTTGTTGATATCGTTAAGTTCGATGGGTGCGCCACCGATGCTAGGATCAAGATTTCCTGAAACAGCGAGCATGGCATCGCGCCAGCCTTCAACATCGAGCCGTTTGCGAGGCATGGATGCGAGCAGTCGATTATCCTGGTCAAGAGGAGAGGGGGAAGTTGATTGCTGCCTGTAGGTTGCGGAAAGTACGATTTCGCGATGCAGCCATTTCATCGACCAATTGTTTTCGATCAGGCGAAGGGCAAGATCGTCTAGAAGTTCGGGGTGAGAGGGTTTGTCGCCTTGAAAACCAAAGTCGCTGGGTGTTTCTACTAAGCCTTTGCCAAAGTGGTGTTTCCAAATGCGATTAACTATAACTCTTGCGGTTAGAGATTGTGCTTCGGAGAAAAGAGCGTTGGCGAGTTCGAGTCTGCCACTGCCTTGGTTGAAAGCTTTTGGGTTATCGCCTGAGAAGACAGAAAGAAATTGTCTGGGAATGATGGCACCGGGGTTGTTGGGGTTGCCCCGCACATGAAGGGCTAGGTTTTGAGCCTGGTTCATTTTGAAATCAAGTTTGGTTTTATTAGGGCCATCTGCAACGACATAAAGGCTGGCATCTTCCATGCCCACCGCAAAAGGCGCATCGTAATTAGGCGTGTTCTTCTTAAGTTCTTCTATTTGTTTTTTCAGGTCAGCGATAGCTTGCGGTGGCTCTGCGGGTTTTTTTGCCTGCAGCTTTTTTAAATCTGCTTCTAGGGTGGTTACTTTTTTTCTCGCATCAAGAATAACTTTTGTTGCCTCTGCTTCCAGCATGGATACATCTGCAGGCCGGGTGCTGGCTACGATACCTGCGAGTGAGTAATAATCTTTTGCGGTGATCGGATCAAACTTGTGATCATGGCACCTCGCGCAAGCGACATTCAAACCTAGAAAGGTGCTGGATAATGTATGAACGCGTTCTTCCCATTCTTCTGCAACCACTGTTTTAATGATGTCTACCGGAAGCTGAAGTTCTTTCCAATAAGAGGGGCTAAGGCCCATGAAGCCCAAAGCTGCGCGATCGGCCAATGATGAATTGAGTTGGTCTGCAGCCAATTGTAAGGTGCTGAACTTATCGAATCCTAGATCATCATTGATTGCTTTGACGACCCAGTCGCGGTAGAGGTAGGATTGGCCTTTTGTTTCTGCCCATTGCTCTAGGATGTCGCAGTATCGAGCAAGATCAAGCCAGGTGCGACCCCACCGTTCGCCATAGTGTGGCGAGGCAAGTAATCTATCGACCAGTTTTTTGTAATCTTCTTCTGTCGGGTTTTTGAAGGCATCGATTTCAGCGGGTGTGGGTGGCAAGCCGGTAAGGTCAAAGGTGATCCTTCGTATAAATTGAGCGGGTGTTGTTTGAGGGGAAGGTTTTAATCCGCGTTTTTCTTGTTCTGCAAGAAGGAAGGAATCGATTTTGGTGCGGGGCCAATCCTGTTGCTTTACTTTGGGGAGTGGTTGTTTCGCCAAGGGTTGAAACGACCAGAACTTTTTTCTGTCTTCAAAGTTTTTGGAGTTTTTTGCTTCAGCGCTCTGGGTTGAAGCTGGGAAGTACCCGCCACGCTTCACCCATTCTTCGAGGGTTGCGATTTCTCTTGCTTGCAACTTTCCCTTGGGAGGCATCAGCAGTGTTTCGTTATTACGATAGTGAACTGCTTTAATAAGCAGACTTTGTTCAGGTTTGCCCGGGATGATTACAGCGCCTGTCTCGCCACCTTTGGTAATCGATTCCGCACTATCAAGCCTTAGGCCACCTTTGGACTTTTTAGCATCTATAGAATGACATGAATAACAATGCTCCACTAAAAGTGGGCGAACCTTTTGTTCAAAAAAAGTACGATCTTCTGGCGTGATGGTTTGTGACCAGAGGGGCAGTGCAAGTGTCAGAAGAGTAATCATACAAAGAAGGTATTTAGGCTGGGATTTCATGATTAAATCATAGCCTTCAGTTTGCGTACAGGCAACGATTTTCCCTTTAGATCCGCTATTATTCAAAGTTGGAAGTGGGTCTGGAATGATTTTGGCTGCTGTTACCTTTAGAAGTAGGCGCTAAACATAGGAAAAGAACAGTTTAAGATGGCGCAATTTTTTGTATACGAATAAAATCACCTAATCGATTAATCGACCGAAGAACTTTGTAGTAAGATTCCCGATGCCCATCTGCGCCACTGCCTGTGGGATATCATGGCTTGCGGGCGAATTCATTCTTGGCCTCTAACACCCTCTAAGAAATAAGGATATGCATCATGAAGCTTTTTCTTTCTACGCTGTTAATTTTTGCAATGGCCGTTGGCAACACTTTTGCAGGTGAAGTTTATCTTGCAGTGGGCCCGGGCGGTCAGCGCATGTTTTCCAAGGATGGTAACTCTTGGGAAAACCACATCGCATGGGGCGAACCCAAGCATGATCAAAACGATCTTAACACCGCTGCGTTTTTCAAAGGCGCAGCTTATGTGGGTGGCGGTTACAGCATCGCCCGAATGACCGCGACCCGTGATGGAAAAACTTGGAACGATGGGGTGCTTCCCAATGGCTCGCCTGTATTCGGCCTTCAGGTTTTAAACGATACTCTGTATGCGGTCACCCTTCGTGGGCAGGTTTACAAAACTGCGGATGGAGAAAAATGGACGATGGTGGCTGATGCTGAAATGCCTACGAAAACCCATTGGATTCGCAGCACCGTCTCGGGCAATGGAATTATCATGGGGTCTGGGGATTATGGCCCTGCGCTTGCCTTTAATCCTAAAACAGAAAAAATTACCATTACTCAGATGGCTGGGCAGAAAGACAAAAACGCAGGTTGGAAGCGCGTTGCTTTTGGTAATGGAGTTTTTGTAGTTGGCGGGCAGGATGGTTTGCTTGCCACTACCATCGATGGCTTTTCTTGGAAAAACAATGAAACCCAGTTGGAGAGGGGCAATATTAGCTCTGTGGTTTGGGCCGGTAATGTTTTCCTCGCCTCCACAGAAAAGAGTGGGACGCTTGCTTCCGCCGATGGTATCTCTTGGAAGAAACATGAAACCCTTGCACCCAAAACCCTCATCCGAACGGGTGGTTGGGTTTATGGCTGGGCTTGGCCTCCTAGCAAAATGAAACGCAGCAAAGATGGCATGATGTGGGAGACAGTCGCCAATGAGAAGGATTATTTTGTCAAGGAAATCGCATTCGGAGAATTGGCAGGAACAGGAAGCGCACCTGTATTACCAGGCGCTAAGGCCCCCATCCCTGTAATTAAATCAAAGTAGATTTACTACTTCGTAGCGGCGGGTTTTGGTTTGCGCCCTTCGGGTTCCACCGCATCGGGTTTGAATTGCCCTAGGTCATCCAGCTTCGTGATGATGCCATCCTTGGGGATTTCAGCGCCTGCACTCCAGACGATTCCATTAAGGATGCACTTACGCATGTCTTCCTCTTT
>CAMDHK010000071.1 GCA_945897965.1 Candidatus Kuenenia stuttgartensis
TTGATGACCGAAAGGCTTGGGGTTGGATTGGATTACCTCGATAAATTTCGCAAGGAAGTTAGTGCGGTAACGGGTGACGATATCAAAGCGGTTGCATTCAATCATATACAAACAGATAAACTACTTCTGCTTGCAGTAGGCGCAATTGATCAAACAGGAAAACTTTTGCCAAAAAAATAAGTGTCAATCCAAGTCGGAAAATAAATCTCTTGCAGGTGGTAAAAGGCACTCTGGCGAGTCGTTGGCTACTTTGTTAACCAATGTTCTTACTTCTTTTAATTGTAGAAACCCTGAAGGCGCTGGTTGAAGCAGTGCGGCAATATCTGCTGAGTTCCCTCCTTCATGATTGAGCCAGGTTTTCCAACTTCCCTTTGGAATTATCAAAGGCATGCGTTCGTGAAGTTCGTTCATGTCTTGATTGGCAGCAGTGGTGATGATTGAAAAGGTCTCGATGGTTTCTTCACCAAGATGGGTGTTGGATTCCCAAATACCGCCAAAACCCAAAAGGCTTTGATCTTTAGGGCTGATGAAAAAAGGCTTTTTGCTTTTGCCGGTAGTCTTCCATTCGTAGAATCCGTTGGCAGGAATGATCCCGCGCCTTTTGTTAAAGGCAGATTTGAAAGATGGTTTTTCTGTAATCGTTTCAGCACGGGCATTAATCATTTTTCCCGCCATGCTTTTATCTTTAGCCCAGGCAGGAATCAACCCCCAGGAAAGATTAGAAGGGCTTAAATTTCCACCCGTTTCACCCTTGATAAACAGGCAGGATTGGCTGGGCGCAAGGTTGTAACGGGCTGAAAATCCCGGGAATAAGCTTATTCCAAGAAACAATTCCAGCATGGTTTTGTCAGCATATAATGCGAATCTGCCACACATCGTACACTCCGGGGTTAAATCACCCCTTTTCAAATGTTATAATTGTTTCATATTAATCTATGAGGGCAGTTGTTTGATTGTAAATTTCTGCCATTAAATATTATTCAGACAAGGGGTAAGCCGATGAGCGAAACTACAAAAAAAATGGAATTCAAAACGGAATTAAAACAACTCCTTTACTTGATCACGCATTCTCTTTACTCGAATAAAGAGATTTTTCTCCGCGAATTAATTAGTAACGCAGGCGATGCCATCAATAAGATCCGGTTTGATTCCCTAGATCAGCAAGATGATCTTGAAGGGAATAAAGATTGGAAGATAAAAATAATAATCAATAAGGAATTGGGAACTCTGACGCTTTCAGACAATGGGATTGGTATGTCGCGGGAAGCGGTGATTGAAAATTTAGGAACCATTGCCCGCTCTGGTACCAAAAACTTTCTTGATCGGATCAAAGGTCAGGAAGGGAAAACCAAACCTGAACTCATCGGGCAATTTGGCGTTGGGTTTTATTCCGCTTTCATGGTTGCAGATAAAGTTGAAGTTTTATCTCGCATGGCTGGGAAAGCAGAGGATGGCATTTGTTGGATTTCCGATGGGCAGGGCGAATTCACCATCGAATCTAAACCGAAAGCTGAACGCGGAACTGATGTTATTCTCTATTTGAAAGAGGCGGATAAGGATTTCTTGGAGAGTTTCAAAATCCGCTCCATCATTAGGAAGTTTTCTGACTTTATCGAGCACCCTATCGTTCTGGAAGTTGTAGGCGAAACAAAAGATCCTGAAGAAAAAGACGAAGTCCTAAATTCTCAAAAAGCTTTATGGCTTCGCAATAAATCCGAAGTTACCCAAGAAGAATATGACACTTTTTACAAGCAAATCAGCAATGATTTTCAGGAACCTGCGAAAGTAATTCATTACACTGCAGAAGGTATGAACGAATTTCGAGTGCTATTATTCATTCCACCAAGCCTGCCTATGGAATTTCAATTTGGGGATGTCAAGATCGGCCCTCGATTGTATGTGCAACGCGTTTTGATCATGGATAATTGCGAGCAACTTTTGCCCTCGTATTTAAGATTTGTCAAAGGTGTAGTGGATTGTGCTGATCTTCCATTGAATATATCTCGTGAAATATTGCAGCAAAATCCCGTGCTGGAAAGGATTCGCAAGGATGTAGTAGGAAGTATTCTAAAAGCTTTGAAAGACATGAAGAAATCAGAGCCAGAGAAATACCTTAAGTTTTTTGCAGAGATGGGTTCCATATTAAAAGAAGGGTTGCGAGTCGATTTCGAAAATCGCGAAAAAGTTGCAGACCTCCTGCTTTTTAACTCTTGGAAAACAAACGCAGATAAAACCATCACCTTGGAAGAGTATGTTTCCGCAATGCCAGAAGGGCAGACGGAAATCTACTATCTTGCAGGCGAAAGCCGCGCCCAAGTCGAATTCTCGCCCCTGCTCGAATCGTATAAATCCAAACAGCAGGATGTCTTATTGCTTTTAGATCCCATCGATGAGTTTTCTCTGCCTTACTTGCAAGATTACAAGGGCAAAAAACTGAAGGGGATCGATCGGGTTGATAGCAGCAAGTCGGATTCCGATGCAGAAATACTGGAGGCTACCAAAAGCCGTTTTGCCGGTTTTGTTGAACACTTAAAAGCCAAGCTTGGTGTTGTTTCTGATGTTAAATTAACTTCGAGGTTAAAGGAAAGCCCTGTGGTGCTGGTTTCAGAATCGGGCGGTTTTTCTGCAAGTCAGGAAAGATTTCTGAAGAAAATCGGGAAGGCGCAGGAAGGGATGGAATCGAAGAGGGTTCTTGAAATTAACCCTGAGCATTCGCTGGTGCTAAAGCTTCGTGATTTGCATGAAGAAAAAGCTGATTCTCCCAAGTTGCAGGAAGGTATTGAAACCCTTTACGACCTTGCATTGCTTGCCGAAGGCTCCAAGGTGCAAGATCTCGGAAGCTTCATGAAAAGAGTTCAGGAAGCGGTACTTAAAGGTTTGTAAGGGGCTTTCCGGTTCCCACAGATTGCTTTTTCAGTAAAATTAAAAGTGGATGTGTTGCCTAAAAGCAATTATTTGTGGGGCCTTTTATTTTAATGAAGACTAATCCCATTCGGGTTTTTTTGATGCGCCATGCTGAAACCAGTGTCCCTGGTGTTTTTCATGGTGCTGAATCCGATATTGGGTTAAGTGATCGTGGAATTGAACAAGCCAAAGCTGCTGCTCGTTTTTTTCAAAACCACAAGCCAACCAAGCTGATTTCTTCAGGAATGGTAAGGGCGCTAACTACTGCTTCCGAAATAGCTTCCGCCTGTAACCTTGAAATTGAAGTTTTCAAGAATTTACATGAGAGGAAAGTAGGCACACTTTCGGGTACGGTAAACAATTTGCCTGATGGCCCTTGGAGGCAGACTTTATCCCGTTGGCTGAATGGTGAAACAGGTTTTGCTCCGGAAGGGTCTGAATCTTTGGACCAAATGATTGCTAGAATTCTTCCTATTTGGAACGAAATTACAAATAAATACCAGGGCGAAACGGTTGTCATAGTTGCTCATGGCGCAGTCCTCAAAGTGCTTTTATTAACCATTTTGCAGGAGTGGTGTATTGCTGATTGGGATAAATTTGGTGTAATTCCTAATGTGGGTATCACGGAATTGGTTTTTAATCAACATTGGGAATCGAAACGGTTGAATGAGGTTCCCCACGGTGCCCCAGAACCTGCTGGATTTGTGTTAAACGGTTAATCTGACTTCTTGCATGGATGGCTTGAAGTTCATCCCTAGGAAAGGGTGCTCGTGCAATTTAGACTTTCAATTCTTATGTTTTTGCAGTTTGCTTTGCCAGGTGCCATGTTGCCTCTCTATAGTATGCGCCTTAAAGAATTAGGTTTTACTCCGATGGAGTTGGCAATATGCTGTGCAACCCATGGTGTTGGAGCCTTGCTAGCACCTTTGGGCGCACAACTTGCAGACCGATACTTTGCAGCAGAGAAATGCGTTGCGGTATTCAGCCTGCTAAGCAGTTTGTTTTTAATTGGTTTAGCATACGCTGAAAGCTTGTATCTGGTTTGTATACTGACACTGTTTTTCTGGTTGCTTACCGTTCCTATGATGGTGCTTTGCAGTACCATTTGTTTTATTCATTTGAAAGATCCTGAAAGACAATTTGGGATTGTTCGTTTATCGGGCACTATAGGCTGGATGTTGCCTGGCTGGATTTTATTAGCGCTCATTAGTATCTTTCCCAACAATAATTTAGAAGGGCAGGCAAGTGAGCAATTTATCATTGGAAGTATTTTTGGCTTTGTTGTAGCTCTTTATGCCTTGACCTTGCCTACAACGCCTCCAAGTCCCAGTAAGGTTGATAAATTTGCTCCGCTGGGTGCTTTAAAGTTGCTCCGAGGCTGGCCCTTTGCAACTTATTGCCTTTGCACCCTTGGTGTTTGTATCACTATGCCCTTCACCACCCAAGCCACGCCATTGCTTTTGGAATATTTGGGAATTGTTCAGCCTTGGCTTAGCCCTACGCTAACCATTTCGCAGGCTTCAGAAGTGATATCCCTTTTTTTACTGCCCATGTTTCTTCTTAGATTGGGTCTTAGAGGCAGCATGCTGTTTGGATTAATCTGCTGGACTATTGCCCTATATGTTCTTTCAGTTGGTCAACCTGTGGGATTAGTGGTACCCTCCCTTGCATTAAATGGATTAAGCGTTACCTGTTTTTTGGTGACCGGTCAGGTGTATGTGAATATGCAGGCTAAGGGCGATCTTAAAGCTAGTGCTCAATCGCTTCTTACCTTTGTGCAAGGGATAGGCTTGGTTTTGGGGCACATTATGGTTGGTTTGTTGCGTTCGAGCAGTCAAAATGCCTCTAACATGCGAGAAGAATTAGTTCTGGCATTTCAAGTAGCAGCAGTCATTAACGGAATGCTTTGTTTGATCTTTTATTGTTGTTTTCGGCCAGTGTTTGGCAAGAAGTCTATGATCGAAGTTAAATGAAAAAGGGAGGGCATTGAAGCCCTCCCTTTAAGGTTTTGAAAGAAAATACTAAGCTAGCAATTCTTTGATTGGGTTTGCACCCTTTTCAACAATACGGATAGGTCTTCCAATTGGTGTTTGAACTTGCTTCGTGTAATCAATTCCAAGAACACTGCAAGCGGTTGACATAAAATCAATCGTATTGATGGGGCGTTCTTCAACAGTTGCGCCTTGTTTGTCGGTCTTGCCAATGACTTGGCCACCCTTAATACCACCACCAACCATCACGCTAGTCCAAGCTTTTGGATAATGATCACGGCCTGGTTTGGTACCGCGTTGATTGATTTTAGGTGTTCTACCGAAATCACCCATCCACACGATAAGGGTGCTATCAAGCAAACCGCGTTGGTTAAGATCACTGATCAAGGTAGACATACCCGCATCTACTTGCGCAGAAAGAGATTTAACGCGTTCGAAATTGTTTTCGTGTGTATCCCAACCGCCAAGGTTGACTTCAACGAAACGAACACCGGTTTCAATAAGTCTTCGAGCAAGAAGGCAGCCTTCGCCAAACTTGCCTGAACCGTATTCGGAACGAAGGTTAGAGGGTTCGCCACTGATGTCGAAAGCCTTTGCTTGGGCAGATTTCATCATGGTTACAGCCCGTTGGTAGGTGGTCTGATGAGCAGCCCCTGCTTCAGATGAATAATCTTTGAGGAAGGCTTTTTCCATTTCATTCAAGAGTGATACTCTGGAATTAAACTGGTTATCACCAACTAGAGCACCAAGATTAGCAACCCCTTTGCTAGCATCTGCGATGTTCAGCGGTTGGTGTTTGGAACCAAGGTAACCGGAACCATAAGACCTGCCACCGTTAATGGTGACAAAGTTTGGAATAGGTAAAAGTGGGTTGCCCGTTTCCATGGAAGCGATTGCGCCAAGGCTTGGATAAGTCAAGCCACCTTGACCTTCTTTGTAGCCTGTATGAAGGAAATAAGAGGCTCTAGCATGGGCGCCTTCACCAGTGCTCATCCCGCGGAGGAGTGCAGATTTGTGCATCCATTTGGAAAATTTGGGGAAGTGCTCGCTGATTTGAATGCCACTAACATTGGTTGCAATGGGCTTGAATTCCCCTGCGCCATCTGAATCGGGTTTTAGATCGAAGGTATCTTTATGGCTTGGGCCACCGCTCATATACAAGAGAATGCAAGACTTGTGCTTTGCTTGAGTTTCAGCAGCATGCCCTGCAAGAACATTCATCCAGCCAGAAGCAGAGACGCCACCAACACCCATGGCGCCGAGTTTCATAAAGTCTCTGCGGTGTAATCCGCCAATCAGTTCATTGTTCATATTAGCATCCTTTGAAAAAGTAACAGATTAACTATTAGTGGTTAAGAGTGAATTCACTCGTGTTTAGTAAAACCCAAAGCATGTCGCCCAAACCCTTGTTTTTGTCAGTGGCTTGGGAAAGGAAATTGGTCATACGGGAGAACTCTTCATCGGTAGGCATGCGATTTAGCACAGAAAGGTAAACCTTTTCGATGGCAGTTTTTGTATCTGTATTTTTATCAACCAGCCTTTGAATGATGATAGTGGTATTCATTTGTGGGGAATTCATCAGGCGAAGAATTTGGGGAATACCCGTTTCATAACTTAGGGCAGAGGTTCCTTCTTCTGGTAGAAAAAAGGTTACAAACTGCGCTCTAGCGCCTTTAGGTTGATTCTTTGCAGCTTTGACCTTACCTAATTTTTTATCTGCATTGCTTGCAGCGCCGAGTACGGTTGTCAAGCTATCGAACAACTGTTCGGGAGTCATGTTTTTGATTGGCATGCGAGCCAACAAAGCAATATCTGTTTCTTTGTTTGAAGCATTGGGCTTGCTGCTTCTTTGGTATGTTTCGCTATTGCAGATCGAACGGATTAAAAATTTAAGATCAAAGTTTGAGGCAGAAAACTGGGTAGCCAAGGCTTCTAAAAGTTCGGGGTGTGTTGCAGGATTTCCATCATGCATATCGTCAATTGGGTCTACAAGGCCTTTGCCGAAATACTGGGCCCATACTCGATTTACCATTGCTTTACTGAAGAATGGATTGGTTTTAGAGGTCAACCAGTTTGCAAGTACGGGTCTATAAGGTTCAGCAGTGTTTAGGGTTGCTTCGCCAGATGCTAGAAAAGTCGCAGGAACAAACTTTGCAGCTTCGGGTAAGGTCTTTTTATTCTTGTTAAGCCCTTTGCCCTCGGTAACCGTAGGGGAGGATGTATCTTTTCCACCTGGTGGCTTGGCTTGAACTTTCATGAAGAATGCTGCCAATCCCCAATAATCGTTTTGCTTCCAATCAACAAATGGATGGTTGTGGCATTGAGCACATTGGAGTTGTACACCGAGAAATAGCTTGCTAACAGAGTCGGTCATTTTATCGACAGAAGCATTGGAGATGAAATAGGTGATGGATCCATTTTCATCTTGGGGCCCGGTGGAGGTTAATAACTCCTTGGTTATTTGATCCCACCCGGTGTTCACATTGAAATGTTTTTCCAGCCAAAGGGTCAGGGGTTCGGTCTGAACCCTGCGGTTATCGGAAATTCTGGGCAGTAGAAGTGCCTGCCAAATATCTGCCATATGCTTGCCAAACTCATCATCTGCAAGCAGATCGTCAACCAATTTAACCCTTTTGCTTGGAATAGTGTTTTCAAGGAAGGCCCTAGTTTCAACCGAGGTGGGAATTCTGCCAATGATGTCTAGGTAAGCACGCCTTTGAAATTCAGCATCGGAGCTTTTTGCGGAAGGGGTTACTTTTTCTTCCTTGATCTTTTTGCTAATTTCAGCATCGATCATAGCAGATAAAACCTTGCTAGTAAGCAAAGGTTTGGCTGCAAGAGGACTGGCTGAGGTTTTGGCGAGCTTCCTCTCCTGTTTCTTTTCTTGGTTGGTTTGGGGCTTGGTATCTTTTGTTTCTGGGGTGGCTGCATCTGCAATTTCAATAATTGCGAAGCCCAAGGCAAGCGCTAATAACTTTGAGGCTATTGATTTTCGATTTAACATAATGCATCCTAATTGCAAAATACACGGCAGGATTTACGGTAAGTTACTTATTAAACCCTATTTTTGATGCTATGTTTCGCAAAAGTATATGTTTTTTAAAGATATTTTTTGAAACCCGTGGCGTTTTTGTAAGTCTATATTCAGTAATTACTTGTGCCTTGTGTTTTGGTCAGATATTTGTTTGCAGAGCGAAAAAAAATGAGTTTTTAAGGGTTCTGGCACAGAATCTAGGGCCTGATTACCTTCTGGGGTCTTCAAACAGTTAATAAGGGCTTCAAAAAATGGGATCGCGGTAGCAATCAGGTCTGCAGAGTTAAGTGGGTGTGGGTTGGCATGTGGTTCTTGAGGTTGAGTCCAGAGTTTGGCCTGATCTAGGAATTCTTGCCCTAGGCTGGAACTTAATTCGATTTCGTCCTCGTTTTTACCAAATAGATTTTCGAATAATTGGTTTTTCTTTTGAAGAGACACCAGAACTTTCTCTTCGATACTTGCTTGCATGATGAATTGGAAGGATTGCACTGGTTTTTTTTGCCCCATGCGGTGGATTCGAGCCATGCGTTGTTTTAAAACAGCGGGGTTCCAAGGGATGTCTAAATTAAAAAGAGTGTCTGCAAATTGCAGGTTCAATCCTGTGCTGCCTGCATCAGTGCTCAGGAAAATCATAGTATCCGGGTCGTCTCTGAATTGTTTGACAATATTCGCCCTAGAAACCCCAGGCAGTTGCCCGTGTAAAAAAACATAGCCCAGTGAGTTCTTCTTGAGAATGCTTTCGATAGAAATGAGAAACTCTTTTGATTCACAAAAAACCACAATCTTTTTTGTGCCAGATAAGATCAGGTCTTTTAAGCGGATTATAAGTTCAGTTATTTTAGGCGAGTCCATTGGGCTGGTTTTATCATCTGCCAAGGATGCGCAGTTGCAAATCAGCCTTAATCGGGCCAGAATTTTCAACAAACGGGTGCGGTCTATTTGGGTAAGGTTTTTTCTTGCAACTAGTTTTGCTAATTGCTCCATAGCTTCAGCATGTAATTTTTGTTGAGTTGTTGATAATTCGAGATGTATAGGGGTATCAACTTTTTCAGGCAGATCCTGAAGTATTTTGTCCCGCGATCTTCGTAATAAAATAGGCTTGAGCTTTTCGCGAACTTGATCCAAATTGCGGTATCCAATTGTTTTACCTGTCGCATCAATTATGCGATGATCCGCAAGGAATTGAAACGCGGGGCCAAGTCTGCGGGCGTCCACAAATTCAACAATGCTGTAAAGTTCTTCAAGGCGGTTTTCGAGGGGTGTGCCAGTAAGAACAAAGGCAAATTTGCTTTTTAGTTTTTTTACTTCCCGGGTGGTTTCAGCTTCCCAGTTCTTTATTCTTTGTGCCTCATCCAAAATAACTAGGTCGGGTTCCCATGCATTAAGTTTAAGAAGGTCATTTTTCACAATGTCGTAGTTTACAATGCGGTAAAAAGTGGGAGTACTGTATGCATTTTCCCTTTCCTTTTCAGAACCATCAATTACCTGTACCTGCCTAGAAGTGAATTTCCTGATTTCCTCGACCCATTGGAATTTAAGTGAAGCGGGAGTTACTACCAAAACGCGTTCCAAATTGCGTTCCATTGCCATTAATTCAACTGCTGCCATCGCTTGAATCGTTTTTCCCAACCCCATGTCGTCTGCCAGAATACATCTGGATCGATGCGCAAGAAATAATGCGCCTTCAACCTGATAAGGTAGTAGTTCGGTTTGCAGTAATTTGGGGTGCCATTGGTCGTTTGCATAAAGAGTGCGAAGTTCATTTTCTCTGAGGGCCATTTTATGTGATTCAAGCTCATCGTTGATGAAGTCTAAAGCATCCGAATAAACGGTGATTTCTTCCGGGTTTTTTTCAACCTGCCTCATTAGTTCTGCAAGATCTGCATTTGGCTTTATATCGCCATTGGAGTCAAAATAGGTTTGACCAAGGGCAAGCAAAGCAGGGGAAGGGCGGTGTGGAAGGAGAATTGCGAGGCGTAGTTTTGTATCGTACCGGACGATGATTTCAGGCCGGGTGACTTGGGCGTGTTTTCGCTTGGGTAAACCTTGTGCATTTTTTTGCAGTACATCAAGAACTGCAATAATATGCTTACAGGATCCAAGAGTATTGATTTTAAAGTCTGGGCATTCGCAGAAGTTCTCTCCGTTGTTAAACCCTCGGATGCTTACTTTATAAGCTGTATTTCTAGGATTGTTGATATTGATTACACGGTAATCACTGAAAACCTTGTTTCTACCAAGGTTTTCAATGCGAAAAACTGACTGTGCAGCCCGTTGCCGCCTTAAATCAAGCTGTTCTTCTCGTAACATCAGTGGGCACCTAAGGAATTTTAATCAGAACTTATTCTAGCCTGAAATTTAGTTCTGGGGTGTAAATAAGTTGCTGTGCCCCTGAAGCTTAGTAAATTAGAAGCATGTTGAATTGCTATTCCCTAGGTGAGAAGAACATTGACACAAACTCCAAATCACGCAATTGACAAAGTTCGGGTCAACCTCGGAGTCAGAAGTTATGATATTCTGATCGGGCAGGGCATACTTACCAATTTGCCTTCGCTATTCCCTAATGTTGCCCAGGCGACTTCCCTTTTTGTTGTTTGCGATGAACATGTGCAAGCGGATGCTGCCCTTGTTGCGAAGGGTTTTCAAAACCAAAACATTGATGTGACCATTGCTGTTCTCCCCTCCGGGGAAAATCAAAAGTGCCTTGAAAGTGCTTCCAAACTTTTTGATCAACTTGTCAATATCCATGCAGACCGAAAGACGATGGTGCTTGCTTTGGGGGGCGGTGTGGTAGGGGATTTAGCAGGTTTTGTGGCTGCTACTTTCAACCGTGGCCTTAATCTTTTCATGGTGCCCACAACGCTGCTTTCGATGGTGGATAGTTCCGTAGGCGGGAAAACCGGGATCAATCATCCCAAGGGGAAAAACCT
The DNA here is from genome assembly GCA_945897965.1 of Candidatus Kuenenia stuttgartensis. Classification (GTDB taxonomy): domain Bacteria; phylum Planctomycetota; class Planctomycetia; order Gemmatales; family Gemmataceae; genus UBA969. The sequence goes on from CAMDHK010000071.1 coordinate 10,860, forward strand.
AATCGGGGCTTTTCATCAACCTGCGGGCGTAGCTATCGACATTGATGTTTTAAGATCGCTACCGGATCGCGAATATCGTAGCGGGCTTGCAGAAATCGTGAAGTATGGAATGATAATGGATGCAGAATTGTTCGCCTTTCTCGAAGCAAACGCTGCAGGCATTCTTGCACGAAAACCCGAGTTGCTGATGCATATCATCAGGCGATCATGCGAATGCAAGGCGGAAGTTGTTTCGAAGGATGAAAGGGAAGAAACTGGCCTGCGGGCAATACTTAACTTCGGCCATACCTTTGCCCATGCCTTCGAAACCATCGGCGGGTATGGCTCATGGTTGCATGGTGAAGCGGTCGCTGCAGGTATGGTGTGTGCTAATAAAGTTTCTCTTAAGCGTGGCTTGATTGATGCAGATACTGCAAACAGGATGGTGGCTTTGCTGAAAGCTTTTAAACTGCCTACGGAGCCCCCAGAGTTATCAACTGCTGCACTTTTAGAAGTGATGAGGAACGATAAAAAATCGGTCCGAGGCAGTCTACGATTCATTCTCGCAACTAAGCTTGGTGCAGTTGCTTTGTTTGATGATGTTACCGAAGAGAATGTTAAAGGAGTTTTGTCACCACTAAACTGAAAGGTTCGCAACGCCCATGTATGAACCCTCTGACGAAGAATTAAAACCTTGGCTATTGTTAAACTTGGTGCCCGGCCTCGGTCCCAGACTTACTAAAGCCTTAATTGAAAAGTTTATTACCCCCGAATCAGTTCTTTGTGCAAGTGTGCAAGCACTTTCTGAGATTCCGCATCTTGGTTTTACTACCGCAACCAAGCTTTATGATTCATTCAAAAAGTACAATCCCGATCAAGAGCTTGCCTCGATGAGTGCCCATGGTATCAAGGCACTGTTAATGAATAAGCCTGATTATCCAGAGTCTCTGAAAACCATCTGGGATCCACCCTCGGTACTTTATTTGAAAGGCGAGATCTTGCCCGGGGATGGAAAAGCCGTTGCGATTGTAGGCTCGAGATCGTGTACCGAGTATGGAAAAAAGATGGCAAGGAGATTGGCCAAAGGGTTGGCAATGGCGGGGTATACCATTGTGAGTGGGTTGGCGCGTGGAATTGATGGTGAAGCGCATCGCGGGGCTTTGGAAGCAGGGGGTAGAACAATTGCAGTGCTGGCAGGTGGGCTATCTAAGATTTACCCACCGGAGCACGCGGGGCTTTCATTGGAAATCATTAAAGCAGGGGCCATTGTTTCTGAGGCAACGGTTTTACAAGCACCACTTCCGGGGATGTTTCCAGCGCGCAATCGCATTATTAGTGGAATGAGTAAAGCTATTATCCTCGTGGAGGCTGCAGAAAAAAGTGGAGCCTTGGTGACAGCGGTTCATGCTTCTGAACAAGGCAGGCCTGTGCTTGCTGTGCCTGGAAATGTTGAATCGTCTGCGAGCGGTGGCACCAACTCCTTAATAAGAAAAGGTGCGATTTTAATTCGGGATGTAGATGATGTTTTGCAAGAGTTAAAAGATTGGGCTCCATCTTTCACTCAGAAGCTATTGCCCGGCCTCTCGCCTGAGGTACCAACCCCATCTATACCTGAAAATCTCGATGAAGCAGAAACGAAGATTTGGCAGGCTTTGGCAAATAATGAATGTAATATGGATGAACTCATTCGCACAAGCGGGCAAAACGCAGGGGTTGTTGCTGGGAAGTTGTTAGGAATGGAAATGAAGCGCATCATTAAAAGGCTGCCCGGAAGTAGATTCACCATTTGCTAGAAAACTTTTGTATCTTTTACGTTATCCCCTTAGAATCACTTTTCTGGTTGTGATTTCTTTCTCTTTTATTTGAGGATCATGCATGAGATTTTTATCCCGTTTTGTCATCAAGCCAATAGCGGCTTCGTTGATGGTCACCTTGCTTTCGAGTTCGGTGGCTTTGGCCCAAAAAGAATTTAAAAGCGGCATTGAATGGCCCGAACCCAAGGTTGTGACTCCTGGAAGTGCCACCGTTGCGCCTTCTGATGCCATTATTCTTTTCGATGGCAAGGATCTTTCCCAATGGAAGAATGGCGAGAATTGGATTATCAAAGATGGTGCTGCTACTGCAAATAAATCCGGTATTTCGACCAAGCAGTCCTTTGGTGATGCACAAATTCACCTTGAGTGGGCTTCTCCTGAAAAAGTTGAAGGCACCGGCCAAGGCAGAGGCAACAGCGGTATTTATCTGATGGGTAAGTATGAAGTTCAAATTCTTGATTCGTTCGTTAATAAGACTTATTACGATGGCCAAGCTGGTTCCATTTATAAGCAGTATCCACCTTTGGTGAACGCTTGCAGGAAGCCTGGCGAATGGCAAACCTACGATATTATTTTTAATGCGCCCCGATTTGACAAAGAGGGTAAGGTTTCAAAGCCCGGGCATATCACTGTTTTGCATAATGGTGTGCTGGTACAAAATCATTCGGAGTTGCAAGGTGGGACCATGTTTGATCGCCCTCCAGAATATAAGGCGCATGCTGATAAATTGCCCTTGGATATCCAGTTTCATGGCAACCCAGTTAAGTTTCGCAATATCTGGGTTAGGGAATTTAAGGAACTACTGCCCCCAGAAAAGGCCAGTGTAGCCAACAAGCTAAAAGAATTGAACAAGTCGCAAGAGCCAAAGAAATAAAAGGGCTGTTAAATAAAAGAACCCCGGTGGAGATTATCCATCGGGGTTCTTTTTTTGCTATTAACTCTTACTTGATGAAGAGCATTTCGCGATAGGTTGGCAATGGCCAGTGATCATCTGCAACCATGGTTTCAAGCTTATCGGATACGATTCGAAGCTTGACGATGTTTGCAAGAACATGATCCCGCGCATGAGTTGCATGAGCAAGATCATCACCTTCAGGATGATCGCCAACTGCCTTTTCCAGATGGGCAATTGCTTTCTGGAAATCGGTGATGGTGGCGGTAAGAGTTTTGAGAAACTCGAGCTGGGCGCTGTTATCTACCCCTGCAGCTTTGGTCGCATTTACCGAAGTTGCTACTTCGCCTTGGTAGCGAATAGCCGCTGGTAAAATCATACCCTTTGCCATCAGTAAGGCGGTTTTGCCCTCGATTTTGATGGTTTTTACATAGCTCTCGCAAAGAATGACATAGCGGCTCTGCAATTCCTTTTCGGTATAAACCTTATACTTGGTGAAAAGGTCGATGCTGTCTTTGCGGATGATAACAGGAAGTGCATCGATTGTCGTGCGAAGATTTGGCAATCCCCGCTTTTCTGCTTCTTTGTGCCATTCTTCGGAATAACCATCGCCATTGAAGAGAACTTTTTTGCTTTCCTTGATGATGCCAAGAAGAACTTCCTGAATGGATTTATGGAAATCTTTTCCAGCCTTGGCGCTCTTTTCAAGTTCGGTAGCAATAAAGTCAAGCGATTCTGCAACGATGGTGTTGAGCACGCTGTTGGGTCCGGATACCGACTGGGAGGAACCAACTGCACGGAACTCAAACTTGTTACCCGTGAATGCAAAAGGGCTGGTTCTATTGCGGTCGCCAGCATCACGTGGCAACTTGGGTAGAACGGTAACGCCGATCTCCATTTCCCCGCCTTGCTTGGTGGATTTTGCGCCACCCTTTTCAAGCTGATCGATAATATCTTGAAGCTGATCGCCCAAGAAAATCGAAATGATTGCAGGAGGAGCTTCGTTTGCACCCAATCGGTGATCGTTCGCAGCGCCACTCACTACTACTCTGAGCAGTTCGGGGTACTTTGCTACAGCCCTAATTACCCCAGCACAGAAAACAAGAAACTGTGCGTTTTCGTGAGGAGTGTCACCAGGGTTAAGTAGATTTTCGCCCGTATCGGTGGACATCGACCAGTTGTTATGCTTGCCCGACCCGTTGATTCCTGCGAAGGGTTTTTCGTGGAAAAGGCATGCCATGCCATACTTGGAAGCCGTTTTACGGAGGATTTCCATAAGAAGGTTTTGATGATCGGTAGCTAGATTCGAATCTTCGAAAATAGGTGCGATTTCATACTGGCTAGGTGCAACTTCGTTGTGCCTGGTTTTTACAGGAACGCCAAGTTTGAACAACTGTGCTTCGCAATCTGCCATGTATGCAATTACTCGCTCGGGGATGTGACCAAAGTATTGGTCTTCCATTTCCTGACCTTTAGGAGAAGCAGCGCCAACCAAGGTTCTACCGGTGTGAAGCAAGTCAGGCCTTGCAAGGTAGAAGCTACGGTCGATAAGGAAATATTCCTGTTCAGGGCCAACAGTGGTGAAAACTTTTCTCGCCTCTTTGTTGCCAAAGAGTTTGAGAATACGCAGCGCTTGGGTTGAAAGAACTTCCATCGATTTTAGCAAAGGAGCTTTTTTATCGAGGATGTCGCCAGTCCAGCTAAGAAAAACCGTAGGGATAACGAGAGTTGCGCCATTGGGGCTTTCCAAGATGTAAGCAGGGCTAGTTGGATCCCAACCGGTATAGCCACGCGCTTCAAAGGTGGCACGAATACCACCCGAGGGGAAGGAACTGGCATCGGGTTCGCCTTTGACGAGTTCTTTACCGCTGAATTCGACCATGGCTTTTCCCGAGCCATCTACATTAAGAAAGCTATCGTGTTTTTCTGCGGTAAGGCCGGTCATGGGTTGAAAAATATGGGTGTAGTGGGTTGCACCTTTTTCTATGGCCCAATCTTTCATTGCGCTTGCAACGCTATCTGCAATTGTTGGGTCGAGAGAAATGCCTTGTTTGATAGTTTTTTGGAGTGCTTTAAAGATAGGCTTTGGAAGTCGTTCCCTCTGAACATCTTCGTTAAATACATTGCACCCAAAAAGTTCTTTTAAGGGTGTTTCATGAAAGTCTAATCTTTCAAGAACATGTTTGGAATTGGCAATTGCTTGAATAGCTTGGGAACGGATATTGTGCGAACTCATGATAAAAATCCTCAAATCCAGTTAAAAAACACACCCGCGGAAAGTCGCTCCAGTCATTGGTATTTTGAAGGCCGCGTTTTCCTTCCCATACCGACCAGAACTTGGAGAGGCTACTTATAAATCGTAATATAGCGCAAACTCGTAAGGGTGGGGCCTCATTCTTATTGCCTCCACTTCTTGCTCGCGCTTGTATTGAATCCATGTACGGATTACATCTTCCGTAAATACATCACCTTGTAAAAGAAATTCATGATCTCTTTCCAAATTATTCAAAGATTCTTCCAAAGAACTTGGTGTGCCTGGAAGCTTTAATCTCTCTTCTGGCCCAAGGTCGTAAATGTTCCTATCCATCGGTTCGCCTGGATGAATCTTGTTTTTGATCCCATCCAGCATTGCCATCAGCATGCCCGCAAATGCAAGATATGGATTGCTTGAACCATCTGGGCAGCGATATTCAATCCGCTTCGAATTTGCCTTATGAGAATGAACCGGAATACGAATAGCAGCAGAGCGATTTCGGCTGCTATATGCCAATCGCGTGGGCGCATCATACCCAGGTACCAAACGTTTATAGCTATTGGTGGTAGAATTTGTGATTGCACATAAGGAAGGGGCATGCCTGAGTAACCCACCAATGGCGTACATTGCGGTATCGCTTAGGCCCGCATACCCTGTGCCGCCAAAAAGGTTTTT
>CAMDHK010000072.1 GCA_945897965.1 Candidatus Kuenenia stuttgartensis
TTTTTTACCCTTTAATCAGGGATGCTCTTTTGAAAGGAGTTGCAGGTGGCTGAAAAACCTAACAGTAAAACGAACCCCTTCGAGGTCGAAACGATTCGTGACCTTGTTCGACTTATGTCTAAACATGGGCTAAGCGAACTCGATCTTCAGGATGGCGAAAAGAAAATCCGCCTTAAAAAAGAAGGGCTCAGTGCTCCAGTTTTTGCACCCATCATGCAGCAACAGCCTGCTCCTGTTTTACAGCAACCAGTTCAAGCGCAGGCCGCAACCACTGCACCTATAGCAGCACCTGCTGTCAACAAGAACCTGATTGAAATCAAGAGCCCTACGCCAGGCACTTTTTATTCCCAAGAAAAACCAGGTAGCCCTACCTATGTTGCGGTAGGCGCCAAAGTTAATCCCAAAACCGTGGTCTGCCAGATCGAGGCCATGAAACTTTTCAATGAAATCGCTGCTGAGTGCACAGGCACCATTGTCGAAATCTTAATCGAAAACAAACAACCTGTAGAGTATGGCCAAGTTTTGTTCCGGGTTGATCCCAACGGTTGATAAGGAGCTCTCGCCTATCAGGCGGATATTATTCTCATGTTTCAACGCATTCTAGTTGCCAATCGTGGTGAAATCGCTCTCCGAGTTATTCGCGCCTGTAAAGATATGGGAATCGAAGTCGTCGCTGTTTACAGCGAAGCTGATCGCGATGCACCCTACTTGGCACTTGCAGACCAAGCTATTTGTATCGGCCCAGCTAATTCTGCTGAAAGCTACCTTAACATTCCCAGAATTATCAGTGCTGCTGAAATCGCTGATGTTCAAGCCATTCATCCAGGGTATGGCTTCCTTTCGGAAAACGCTCACTTTGCTGAAGTGTGCAGATCGTGCAAAATTGAATTTATCGGCCCTCCCCATGAAGCCATGCGCAAACTAGGCAATAAAAACGAAGCCCGCAAAATGGCCAAGAAGGCAGGCGTCCCGGTTGTCCCAGGCAGCGAAGGCCTTATCACCAAAGATGAAGAAGCACTTGCTCTGGCCCACTCCATGGGTTATCCCGTATTGATCAAAGCATCGGCAGGCGGCGGCGGCAGAGGCATGCGCGTTGCTCATAACGATATCAGCCTTCATTCGGGCCTCGCTGCCGCTGTTCAAGAAGCAGAAAACGCCTTCAAAGATGGCAGCGTCTATCTCGAAAAATACATCGAACAACCTCGCCATATCGAAGTTCAGGTTCTAGGCGACACCCAAGGCAATGTGATTCATCTTTGGGAACGCGATTGCTCGCTGCAACGCAGGCACCAGAAACTTGTCGAAGAATCTCCCGCTCCAAATCTGCCAGATAAAGTCCGCAAGGAAATCTGTGCCGCTGCAGTCAAGCTTGTCAAATCCGCAGGCTATTACAGTGCAGGTACCGTAGAATTTCTACTCGACAAAGACCATAACTTTTACTTCATCGAAGTCAACGCACGCATTCAGGTAGAACACCCTGTTTCAGAACTTGTTACAGGCGTTGACCTTGTAAAAGAACAAATCCGCATCGCTTCCGGCCTGCCTCTCTCCTTTAAGCAAGATGATATCGTTCATCGGGGTTGTGCCATCGAATGCCGGATTAATGCTGAAGACCCAGCCAATGGCTTCAGGCCTTTCCCTGGTTTAATCACTAAATGGCAACCCCCAGGCGGCCCAGGCGTTCGCATGGATACCCATGCGGTTCAAGGCTATAGGGTCCCTTCCAACTATGATTCCCTAGTTGCAAAACTCTTGGTTCACAAACCCACTCGTGCCGAGGCTATTGCCACCATGCGCAGGGCACTTGCTGAATTCCATGTCGAAGGAATTAAAACAACCATCCCCATCCTTAGAGAGATTTTCACGAACTCTGCCTTTGTTGATGGCAAAGTTGACACGACCTTCATCGAACGGCATTATCTGAAGGGCCAGTAACAGCAATCATGTCCATTGCTCATATCACCCTTCTGACGAAAGATATTATTCCGTTCAAGGAATTCTTCATTAAGACATTGCATTGGCAACCCATCGAAAAGCCAGGCAATATTGCAGTGACTGCAGCTTGGCTGCAAATCGCTCCGGGGCAGGAACTCCACATCCTTGAAAACAAGGAGTTCGACTCTCTAAAATTTGAACAGGAATATGGCAGACACATTGCCATTCGCTGGCCCGAGCAAGAATTCGAATCCCTAAAGCAAAGGCTTACACAGCACGGCGCAGAAATCATCACTGCAAAACGCCCAACATCCTTTGCACGGTTCTTCTTCCGATCCCCAGATAATTATATCTTCGAAGTTGTGCCCACCTGATTGTTATGAAGGCGGTTTCATCGATGCAAGCTTTTTAACAAGCTCCACATCCAGAGTTTGGTTGTAAATCCTGAAATCAGACATCTTCCCCAGAAAGTTTTCTGAAGCTCCAGCTCCGATTTTAATCACACCTTCATTAGCTAGTTGAAAATCACGCGCATCGAACAGCGCACTTTCCGACACCTTGCTTCCATCCAGATAAAGCTTAAGTTTATCCCCTGCCTTAATCCCAGCAACATGATGCCAACCCTTGGATAGGGAATGCCCCCAGATAACATTACGACCTGACTCATACGAAAATATCTTCCCCGAGGGAAGCGTTGAGCAAAAGAGACGGCCATCGTGCTCCGCCATGGTCCAGGCCCTGCGATACTTGACATCGGGGGTATGATCCAACCTGGTGATTTTTTTCCAAGTCTTGTTGTTGCTGTATTCATAAACCTCAGCAAGAGGAAGAGTACCTGCGAGCAATTTTCCGTTATGTACAACCATGCCCATAACCTCAAGTTCCTGGCCTAATCTGCCCAGATCTGTCCACTCATTAGGCTTTTCAAACCGATAGACTCTGCCACTTGGCCAAGTGCCTACATGAAGGGAACCCTGATAAATCGCAAACGAATAAGTCTGGGTATTATCACCAAGCCTACCTAGATCGGCCCAACTTTCGCCATCATAACGGAAAACATTTCCGCAATCATAACTACTTGCATAGAGGTATTCGCCAAAAACAGTCAATGATTCAACCCGCAAGTTTTCTGGCTGTTTGTTTACCGAGTTTACAGCAAAAGGAGTTGCACATTTCGTCCACTTCTTCTCCCCATCATACCGATAAAAGCCTGCAGGCTTGTATAACGAAGAGGCATATAGCTTCCCTTTATAAACGACCATTCCACCCACGGCTTCGGTATCAGGCAACTGACCACAATCTTTCCAGACATTGCGGCCTTCATACCGGAATATGCTCCCACCAAGATTCAGGTTGGTCGATTCAGGAAGCGCAGAGCCCGCTATCCTGTATTTTCCCGTACCTGCAAAAAGCTCATTCTCATAAACCGCAAGCGACATCACGCTATTTGATTTATCAGGCGATCCACAATCAATCCAGCGCTGGGCACCAGCATAGCGATATACCCGGGCAGAATCTTTGGCATCGGGAACACAAGTGCCCGCATAAAGCTGCCCTGCATGAACTGCAAGCGAAAATGCACACAACGCTTTCCCGGGCTGACCACAGTCTTGCCATTCTCCACCTTTGTTATTGTCGATTCCAAAATGCAAATGGCGAAAGTTCGCCTGATTGGTCGTAACACCCTGGTTACTTTTAAGGCTGAAGTTCACCCCCCGAGAAGTATTGGGATCATACCAACTAAAGATGTCTCCACCGGAAGATTCATTCGACTTGTCATCTGCTTTAATCCAGCAGGCAATGCTGAATTCCCCCTTTTCTAATAACTGACGACCGACATCCTTTGAAATCTTAAGCGATGAAATCCTTCCATTAAAAGAAGCACCCTTGGCATACTCCATATTCAAACCTTCGGCATGATTGTCATTCCCGGAAATATCACGGGCATCATTACTAAGAGGCAAGTGACTGATTAAGCCTTTTTTCATATCCATAGCATTAGACTGGGGCATCAAATGCCTGTCAAAAAAAGCATAAGCAAGAAGCCTCTCTTTAAGTGGAAAACTATGGTTGACATCAGGGTGATGCACATCAAGCTTATCTTTAGTGTTGAATATTTTTTCATAGACGGGAAGGGCAGCATCAATGCAATCAGTCACTCCAGAGACTTCAAAATCCGGGTCATCGTGCAAAGGCGCGTTTATGAAAACAGGCCTGGGCGCTAGGGCTGCGAGCACTTCGGTGAAATCAAACGGTATCTTTGATGGGTCGTCCTTGTATTCCGTTTTAATCCTTGGCATGTAATATTTACTGCTCCAAGCCCTGACGTCTCCCTTGTTGTGTTTTGCGAATACATTGAAACCGCAACTTGATGCAACCGCCTTGATTCTTTCATCAAACACACCAAGGAAGATCGCATTATGACCGCCCAAAGAATGCCCAATAACTCCTATGGATCCAGAATCTACAAAGGCAAGCGATATCAGCAGATCTATCCCTCTGCGATGATTCACAATTCCCTTCATGGTGGCACTGACATAACCCATTTTATAAGGGTCGGTGCTATATTCAGTTGTATGCAAAAGTGGATAATCCATCACCAAACAAACATAGCCCCGTGATGCAAGTTCATGCGCATAGGCTTGGCCGGTAGCTTGGGAAATACCCGCAGGGGTGTCTTTACCAGGCTTGGAGCTACCTGGTAGACAAATCACCCCGGGTTTGCTGCTTAGTTTGCTTACACCATGAGGAATTAATAAAAACGCTGGCACTCGGTCATCTTTCTCAACCACAAACGAGATATGCTGGCGTGTGTAGTGTTGCAACTTCTCTTCAAAATCTATTTTCATGTCCAGTGGAAGAGAAGTGATTGCAGGCAACTTGCCCATTACCAATTCCATGTTTTCCCGTGTATGGGTCACACGATTAGACCAGTCAGCTACACTTTTAACAGGCTGTAACTTCCCTTGCAGATCCTTGAAATAAAGCAATTGCTTGCGATCTTCATACCAAGGAGGCGACTCTTTTTTAAGTTCCAACTGCCCTTGCAGAACCCCCATTAACAAAACTATGGTCCCACTTATCATATGCATGGTTCCTTACTTTCTTTTCGTTCGTAATCATAACTTCTTTAATATCGCTGCGACTTTGTCTTCAAATATCTGCTGCCATTCAGGCGCCAATATGCAATCACTGTCTTCCTGCGCATTGCCCACATTCTTAAGTTGCTCCGCAGTTGGCGCATAATAAATGTAGCCATTTGTGTATCCTGCAACGAAAGTACTCTTATGAGGCGACATCTTTTTGATGTTCAACCCGATCTGCACGGTCAGCTCTCCCGGAAATGTCACCATCACAAAATCCCCTATGCGCAAACCCATCACCTCTACATCGATGGTTCGTTTCCCTGAAGCAATGTTCTTCGCCTGATTCTTCTTCAACAACGCAAGATTCGTTTGCACCCGAGTAAGCTCTTCCATCACATGAATGTTGGCAAGATACTTCTTCATGTTTTTCCGGTTCTCCGCATCCAGCTTCTCAAGATCATTTCTTCCAAGCATTTTCTCATGAAGATAGTGCTGCGAAAAATACGATGGGAACTCCTCGGAATTGTTGTACTTCACCATCAAGGGAAGAAATGTTTTGAAGTTCAAGTTGTTTGCACCAAGCGATTGCAACAATTTTTGCTGCTCTGCCTGAAGAGATTCGATGCGCCCTGATAACTCTGCCCGGGGCAATGAAATCGTTTCATTGATCACCTTGAACGCAACATCGGTTTTGCATTTGATTTGCTTTAACCCCCGCATCGTACTGATGCCCAACATATTTCCCAAAGGTTCAGCATCGGGTGGATAAGCAACATCCTTATATAGCACGGGGTTAATATCACCACCGCAGCCTTGGATAAAAAACGCCATCGCTCCATCGCCTAGGCAATCTTCAATCACTTTCGAAGAATATCCCGTAAGGTCTGCAGTATTCCCACCACCGGGAACACCCTGAATCGGATGGCATGCAAAGTTGTAAAGCACAGCAAGCGTCTTGCCATTCTTTTGATCTAATCTCAATATCCCTATCTGCGGATCAACCGGGCCAACACTTTCAACTTCAGAGTCCGGAGGTAGCGAATAAGCCCTGCGCATATCCGCATCTTTCCCATTCTTCAGCTTCACCCTGCGATTTTCCATGATCTTGTTTTCAAATCCAACGCCATTGCCCACATCAACTTCCACCAAGTTTTTCATCGCCTCCCGCACCGCCTTCACCGTTCTTTCCTCAACATCCTCGCAAACAATTCCATGGCAATGGCTCGCATTCACCATCACATTCAAAGGTAAAATGTTGAACTCTTTCTTCAATTGCTCTCTCACTGTGGAAAGATAGGTTTTCTTAATTGAACCTATTTCTTCAATCGCAACCGCATCCACGGTAATGATCACCGCAGTTGCTGCAGCATCCTGCAACACCAAGGCTTTCACATACAAAGTGTCATTTTTCAATGCAACCTCGCTGGTTATATCTTCCCTGCCTACCCCAGCTTTCAACTGCCCCGCATTTGCTTCTGTATTTAAAACCATCCATGCAATAACTATCAGCAACAACCTTGTTAAGGAATGAAGACTAATAATTTTAACGAGTTTAAAGCCTGTAATCATGGAGTCACCCTACTTTTCGATAGTTAAAAGACTATATGCCTTGTACATCCTAAACGATAAAAACGAACGAAATCTATTATATTTGCAAAAAGTGATGTCATAGAACAGAATAGTTACTAGCCCTTTATTACTTGATCTAAACGTATTCGTAAGGTACTATTATTCTATTAAGCAAGCTTCGCACCCTCCCACCCGGATGAATTCATGCTTTCCATCTTTGGTAACTACAATCAAAAATCAAGCCGTAGGCATTTCCTCACCGCAGGCGCAATGGGCCTCTCAGGATTATCCCTCGTCGATCTACTCAAAGCCGAATCTGTTGCTGGTATTCAATCTTCCAACAAAGCAGTGATCAACATCCATCTCGATGGCGGGCCACCCCAATTAGATATGTTCGATCTCAAACCCGATGCACCTGTTGAAATCCGTGGCGAATTCAAACCCATCTCTACCAATATTCCAGGCTTACAAGTTGGTGAACTTCTTCCCAAGATTTCTCAAATCGCAGACAAGTGTGTATTTGTTCGCTCCCTTATCGGCTCTGCTGGCGCTCACGATGGTTTTCAATGCCAGTCCGGCTTTGCTGCAAAAGACCAATCCAATATCGGTGGCAGACCCGCTTTTGGTTCCGTACTTGCTAAACTTCAAGGCACGCCAAGCGATAAGGCTCCTGCCTTCGTTGATATCATGCAAGGCAGACCCCAGGTGCGAAATAGCGCCCGCCCCGGTTTCCTCGGGCCTACTTTTACACCTTTCAGACCCGACATCTCGCACCTCTTTACACGCGAACTCGAATCAGGCATGAAGGGTGAACTCGCTAAACGAGGTAAAGCACATGCCATCCAACTCAACCTTGTTGAAGGCTTAACTCCCGACCTAGTCAATGATCGCACCAAATTACTTTCCAGCTTCGATGCATCCCGCAAATCCCTCGATGCTTCAGGCTCGATGGATGCGCTTGATCGCTTCACCCAACAAGCTGTTGGCATCATTCTTTCAGGCAAACTTGCAAACGCAATGGACCTTGAAAAAGAATCCCCCAGCACTGTTGCAAAATACTCTTTCCCACTGAATGATTCCAAACGATCCACAACCAGCGAAGATGGCAACGCAGGAAAAAAACTCCTCATGGCACGACGCATGATTGAGGCAGGGGTTCGCTGTGTTAGCGTTTCGTTCAGCGACTTCGATACCCATGAGGGGAATTTTCCCCGTATGAAACAACTTCTGCCCATCGTCGATAATGCAATCCATGCCCTTATCACTGATCTTGAAGACCGGGGTATGTTGAATGATGTTGCAATTGTTGTCTGGGGTGAATTTGGCAGAACGCCACGCATTGATCCCAAATCCGGCGGCAGACACCACTGGCCCGAAGTAAGCCCTGCCCTTCTAGCAGGTGGCGGTTTCAAAGGCGGCCAAATCATTGGCGCAACTGATCATCATGGCGCAAGGGTTGTTGCACGCCCTGTAACCTTCCAAGATATTTTCGCATCCCTTTATAAATCCTTGAACATCAATCCGTTAACCACCATTCTTGATCCCAATGGCAGACCGCAACACCTATTAGACAACGGCATCCCCATCCGCGAACTGTTTTAACTTAATCTGGTGCTAATATTTAAAGGCTAATCAATTAGAATTGACTCTTTCTATGAGCCTTTATATTTTGACAAATCAATCCTACTTTGTTAAACTAAAAGTATGAAAATAACTGTTGAATTATCTGATTCTGACATCAAAGCTATCTGTAAGATTACAGGGGAAATCAAAAAGGGCCCTGCAATCCGGAAACTTGTTGTTGAAGCTTTGCAAATGAAGCAACGAGAGATATCTGCACAGAAGTTTATCTCGGGATCCTGGGGCGTTGAACTTAAAGGCTTCGAAAAAGGTCAGCAATCTGACCAGCAATCAGACCTTGATGGAAAAAAATCCTGGGGAAGCTAATGCCTTTTCTTATCGATACCTGTCTTTGGATCGATTTCACGCGATTGCGTTCCCCCAGGATCCTAAAACAATTTATTGCCCCTTATATTCTTAATCCAAATGCACACTTGACACCGCCAATCACTTTCGAAATTCTCAGGCATGCCACTCCTACTGAATCCAAGCAACTTGAGGAACATTTTTTAACTTTTCCAATTCTTGAAACCCCTGACGACCTTTGGATGCAAGCGTACAAACTCGGGCAGGCATGCCAACAGAAAAATATCATGGTTGGCTCGTTCGATTTACTCATCGCTACGATTGCTATCCATCATGATGCTGAATTAATCAGCTTCGATGATGATTTTCTTAAAATTGCAAGCATCTCCCCTTTAAAAGTAAAACACTTAAAACGCCCCTCTTAATTAAATTCTACCCATGAAAGAGGCATGCAATAAACATTGCTTATCACTTTTTTGTTGCTCCTTGAACCATTCAAGTGTTTACTATCTCTATTCCTGCCTGATTTGAACCCTCCCTTTCACGGAGCTTTAATTATGAAATCTCAAAATCGAAGAAGCTTTATCAAAAACACCGCAGCTTTATCCGCAGGATATTTCATTGCAGAAACCAGCAATGCTGTTGCTGGGCCAAATGATAAAATCCGGGTCGCTTGCATAGGCGTGCGTGGCCAAGGTGGCTCACTCCTCGCAAACTTCGCAGCACAACCCGATGTCGAAGTTACCCACATCGTTGATCTCGATGAGTCAGTACGACTTCGAAAAGGCGCAGAGATCAAAGAGAAAACAAAAAAAGAACCGAAGCTTGTCATTAACTATCAAGACATTCTTAATGATAAATCAATCGATGCCTTCGTGATTGGAACCCCCGACCACTGGCACGCCCTACCCTGCATCCACGGTTGTATCGCGGGAAAAGATGTTTATGTCGAAAAGCCCGATGGGCATAATATCCTCGAAGGCAAAACCATGGTGGCCGCAGCCCGGAAGTACAACCGTATTGTTCAAATGGGAACTCAAGCACGCAGCGCTGCCTACCTCAAAGAAGCGGTCGAATACATCAAAGCAGGAAACATTGGCAAACCCATCTTCGCAAGATCTTGGGAAACCGATAAACAAGGGGCAATAACAGCAGTTCCCGATAGCGAACCACCCAAAGGCATCGACTACGATATGTGGCTGGGCGCTGCCCCTAAACGCGCATTCAATCAACGCAGATTCCATGGTTCTTGGCGCTGGTTCTTTGATTACGGATGTGGTGATCTGGGAAATGATGGTGTACACCGTTTGGATTATGGCAGGTGGGCTCTGGGCGCAATCGGCTACCCCCTTTCCATCAGCACCGCAGGCGGAAAATTCTTTTTCGAAGATGTTCAAGAATGGCCCGATACCATGCAGGTTACCTACGAGTACCCAGGGCAAATTTTAGTCTATGAAATGCGCATCTGGTCTAAGCCTCGACTTCATGACCTAACCGAAGGGGCTGTGGTTCATGGCGAAGGTGGCTGGGTCCTCATTTCCAACAGCAACTGGAAGGCTTTCGACAAAGACAATAAACTCGTGAAGCAAGGCACAAGCCCTTCACCTTTGCCTTTGCATATCCGCAACTTCCTTGATTGTGTTAAATCACGAAAACGAGAAGAGCTTAATCAAGAAATCGAACAAGGGCACCAAAGTAGTGTGCTTTGCCATGCTGGTAATATCGCTTGGCGCACAGGTAAGAAATTAAAGTTTGATCCAAAGACCGAAACCTTCGATGATGCAGAAGCAAACAAATTTGTAGGAAGAGAAGCCCGCAAGGGTTTCGAACTTCCTAAGATTTAATTTACTTCTCGGCTTTAATAAACGAAGCTGCAGGCTTCATAATTAGCATGGAATCCGCTTCGCTTATCAAAAATACATCGCCCTGCTTGTTATCGGCAACGCGGGCGTAGTATTTTTTAGAACCACCTTCCTGCCTGCCTATCAGCAGAGTTCTTTTACCCATAGGCGTTCCTATTTCGATGGTTGTTTCAACCGGATCAAGCCCGAATAGATTTAATGATGCCCCTTTATCCACAACATAGCGCTCGAGTTTTAACCCTGAGAGTGAAGCAAGCATTGCATTAACCAAAACATCATTGACGCGATCGGTTGCCTTAGTAACAGAAACCCAAACATTATTTCGTTTGGCGAGTTCGAAATTATTATTCGCAGAGGTGACTTTGATGGAATCGATTTGAACAGCATCGAGAGGTGTAGCCCAAACAGTGCGAGTTCGAAATTCACCCTGAAGCCAATTGGTTTGTTTAACATCAAGCAAGAAAACAAGATCTTTGCCTGCGATTTGCGCATAGCACCGGGTGGCAGATTCATCTCGTTTGCCTAGGTTGATTTCAAGAAGTAACTTACCTGCGTTTTTAATCTGCCAGCGGGTTTCAGGCTTATCCAAGCCGAACCGGACTAGCTCTTCTGGACTTGGCTTTTCAACAACAAGCTCATCAGCACGAAGCCGGGCAATGCCATCAAGTGCATCGTCAAGTTGTTGCTGATCCGCTTCAGAAGCAAACGGTTCGGTCAATTTCCAGTTGCCATCGACTCGGGCAAAGGTTGCTTTGCGAGGGCCTCTTTCAAGCAAGAGTTGATCTGCATCGGGAAAGCGAGTTATGTTGCGATCCCGATAAAACAAAGGCGTAGCAATCAGCTTTTTAACAATCACTTCAGAGAGTACGCCCACTGCTTTGCCATCTTCGGATTTGACATAACGAGCGCCTTTCTTTCCTTCAACCTCTTTACCAAGAAGCACTTTTTTAGTTTGATCCTTAAGTTTGAAACCAACAACAGCAAAGGGCTTATCAAGCCCAAATAGTTTTAGATCTGTAGCAGGAAACGCAGCTATGGAATCTGCTTTAAGATCAGAAACAATTGCAACAAGATCATTAAGGGTGCGGTCATCTGCGATTTCAACTTTTGGCTTACTGAGTGACCAAACTTCATTTTTGCGATTTATTTCAAGTTCGCCAGGAATTCCGGTACGGGTCAGCGACTCAACATCATCTGATTTAAGTTTAAGAATTTCACGGGGGACATAAGCGAGATAAGTTCGATCCAAAATCAAGATAGTTGCGGCAGGAAGGTTGAATATCGCAGGTTCACCTTTAAATCTTGCATACTTAGAACCTGATTTACCTTTAACCTCTGTGCCTATTTCCAAGGTTTTGGATTCATCCTTGCCCATTTCATTGCTGAGCTTTATTTCAATTTTGATTGAGGGTTTATCTAATCCAAAAGTAGCAACTTGAGCCTTAGGGCCATAAGCGGAAAAACCATCTGCCCGAAGATTAAACCAAAGGGACTGCAAAGAAAAGACTGCATCCGGTTCTGCATTGAAAGCACCCGCTTTGAGTTCAGTGACTTTCCAAGTTTCACCTTCCCGATCCAGAGTGATTTTATTCAGTGCTGATTCGATCTTAAATCCTTTGATTTTTGAAGGGTCCTGCTTCATCACCAAAGGGTCAAGAAGATCAAGGGCGTCAACATCAACAGCTTTTACAAACGCAGGATTTACGATTGCAATGGGGGCTTTATCTTTCAACCTTGCATATCTGGTGCCTGCTTCTTCAGAAACAATTTTCCCAAGTAAAAGGGTCTTTTCTTTTTTATCCTTATCAGTCACGGTTAGCTGAAGAAAAGGCTTATCAAAACCAAATTTTGCATCTTCTTTAGAATCCAGAGAAACAAAGCTATCTGCTTTTGGAGCGCCAATCTCCTTAGCAAGCTCTTCCATTTTTTCAGCGAAAGGATTTGCAGTAAAAGGGGCGCTTATTTTCCAAGCTGACTCGCCTCGTTCAAGGGTAAATTCCCCTGCAGATCGATTAATTTTGACCGTGGTGATTTCGTTAGAAAGAAGTTTCCAGAAGTCTTGGGGAAGATACGAAAGTGTTTCTTTTTGAAGGCTAGCAACTAAATCATTGCTGATAACAAATACAGGCCCTTCGGAACCCAACCTCGCAAAGAACCCTGGTTTGGGTGCTAGAGGTTTCCCGATGATCATTTTTTTCAATGGTTTCTTGGAATCTGCCAAGCCTATTTCCAAAGTAACAATGGGTTTATCCAAGCCATACTTACTGACCAAATCTTCCTTAGTTGGCGTTTCTTCAAGGAATTCAGCAACTTCAAATGTGGAGAGGGAATTTGCAAGTTGAGAAACTTTTGGATCATCAATTTCAACACCCTTGGGGTTTAGTATTACCCACTTACCTTCAGGGGCTTTAGAAAACGCTATATCCGAAGATTTTGTCTTGATGTTAATTGCGTTCATATCGGTAGTGGCAAGATCAAGAATTCGCTTACCCCGATACGCCATTGCAGGTCGGGCAGCAAGGGTAGCAACAACTTCTTCAACAAAATTCACTCTGGGAAAACCATCCACTGCAACATAAAGCTTCTTGGCCTTGGCATCTTTTTTACCTAGGAAATATGTGACTGAACGGGTTTTCTTTTCAGGGGCTTTATCCTTGGCAAGGGGTTTGGTTTCTTCTTCCAAAGTAATGGTGATTTTATTTTCGGGCTTTTCTAATGCGAAATCTGCGAGCTTGGGGTTATCAATAATATCTGCGCCCCGAGCCTCTAGGGTTGAAAGCTTGGTTAGAAGTTCATTCACTTTTTCAGGATCTGCATCGGCTTGTACTGGGGATTCGATTTTCCATCTGCCCTCTTTTTTTACAAGTGATAGGGATGTACTTCCCTGCTGGATTTCACATTTGATTGCATCTGCTGCATTGATTCGTGCAAGCATGGGGTCACGAATTTGATCAACCGTTACAAAAATATTCTTGAGGCCATCGCCATTGATTTCAAAGATTTGATCGTTATCAAGGATTTTAGCGAAGCGCATTTCTTGAATGATGGTTTCTTCTTGTGGGGGCATGCCCGGGGGCGTGCCGGGTACGGGTGGCTTGATCTTCTTGCTGGTTTTGGTGGAAGATACATTCCCAATTTGAAGGGTTATAGTGGAACCATCATTACGGGTGACGAGGAGAGTTCTTTCCGGCTTAGCCAACCCAGCCTTGGCGAGATCTTGCGTGACGAATTTTTCAGCCCAAAGATCTGGAATCGAACCAAGGAAAGCATCGCGAGCTTTGGGATCGAGGTTATCTTTGCCCACAGGTTTGGAAAGTTGCCAATCATCAGCATTGTTTACAAGGTTGAAGGAAGTTTGTTTGCCTTCGCTTTCGAAATTAACCGAGACGGATTTGGCGAGGAGTTTTTCATTTTTCTGGGAAGAGGAAAGCGAGCCTTCTTTGGAAGTTGCAGCCAATCTTTCGCCTTGGAATAGTCTGCGTTGCTGGAAGAAGTCTGCAGGGTGATCTAGCGATGCAACAAGGCCTGGCCCCAACCTAAGTACGAGATTTTTTTCGGGTATGCGCAGAAAGGTGGGGAGGGAGAATTTATTTTCCAAGTTAGTGACGGGATCAGATTCGAATTCGAGAGTGATATTTTCGAGGTTCTGAGAGTTTGGATTTTGCCAAGCTAGTTTGATTACAAGTTCTGGCTTATTGAGCACTTTTTCTTTGATGGGAGTAAAACGGGAACGAAGGCCAAGAAGGAGATCAACAATTTTGTTAACTTCCGAAGTACGGGTGGGCCATTTCCCAGGGAGGCTCCAAGCTTCGTTTTCTGATGTGCGTTCTAACTTAACAATTTGATTACCTTTGACGATTTCAATTTTCCGCAGATGGGTAGCACGGATATTTTCCAAAGGGGCCAAGTCTGTCTTATCAATTGATTGCTCAACCGTGGGCTTGCGATCCAGCCAATACATGGCAAGAACCCCCACAAAAAAGCCAAGAACAAGAGTTGTTTTCCAATTCATTCCTAGTCACTCCAAGGCAAATTCGATTATATTTACAAGGATTCAATTAGCGCATTCTGCGCAGAATTAGCACAACAAAACCAAGGTAAGCAAACATCCCAGGTAAACCCAGTTGGCATGCCCACAACCATAGATCTTGTGATTGAGCAGACAGTTCCACTCTGGGAAATTTCCAAGGTGTGCTGGGACTTGGCAGAAAATCATCCCTGCCCAGAAGCCAGTTGCAAACATCCAATACAAGCCTCTCTTTTACAGGGGGAAGATCCGGCCCTACAAGAAACCAACTTTCCCCGATCACAGCCACCCTAACGGTTGGTGGATGCTTTTCCTCTTTACCAAACCATTCTTCGGGCAGTGGAACTTCAGCAGCAGCACCCACAGGAAAAGGCCCCCTGCGCTTGGCATCAAGATTACCTTTGTTAGGATCTTTATCATCGGGGTTATAAGCGGGCGCCTTGCGTTCACCCGAATTGGGCTGCATTTCTGGGAAGGGTTGAGATTCGTTCCAGGAGTCTTGCGATGTCTGAAACAAATCGGGGTTATAAACGAGGTTCATACCTTTGGGGGATTCGAAATAAACAGGTCTAGGGTGCCTAAGACGCAATTCCAAAGGTTTATCTGGTGATTGGCTGCGGGCAGTAAGTCGCATGGATTCACGGATGGGGTGAGCTTTTTCTGGGTAATTGGGTTTGAGCGCGGGAGGTCGACCTGCGCCTTCATTCCAATTTAGCAGCAGCGGTGGAATCTTAACTGCGGTACCGCCTGTAAGCAACCCGGCCATCTGTTCACCAAAGCCTTCAACTTCTTCATCAAAAAGGACGGTTTGTTTGCCGAAGCGAAAGCCAAGTTTTCCAAGCATATCTTCGAAGCCATCGTTTGCAATAAAGCCTGGGGGCACAGGGCCCTGATCAGAGGGTTCAGAAACAGGACCAAGAAGCGCAAAAACAGGTTTGCCTTTCTTGATGAAACTCTGCATTGCATTGATCTGCGCTTTTTCGAGTCCATGCAACCAGAATGGAAGATTGCGATCATCGGTAATTACATCATGAAGTGTGGGCCTTGGAACAATCAAGAGGTCGCAATCTGCTAGCAGGATATTCATTTTGGCCTCGAGATCGGTCATGCGCTGTTGTTCAACTAGGGAATCAACATCGAGGAGGTTGCGTTCTTTGAGAGCTTCATCTTTTTGTTTTTTGAAGCGCTCTTTTGCATCTTGAATGTTGCGCAGTTCGCTTTCAAAATACTCCACCTGATCCCTTCGTGCGTTTTCAGACAGTCGCCCGCCTCGAAGGAGTTCAGCGTAAGTTTTTTCAAGTTCAGGGATGGGGGTTGATTTCCACTGAGTGACCATTTTCCCAAGGGACTCAATTCCTTTATCGAACCTTTCGAGATTCAAATTAAGATTGCGAAGCCTTTGATCAAGTCGATCTAATTTGCTTTCATCGAAGGTATAAGCAACGGAAGAGGAAGGTCGTTGTCGCAGTTTACGGAGGATAAGATCCTTGACATCGAATCCCTGACTTTCGAGGGATTTTCGTAGCCCTGCGAGCCCGAAGGAATCGGTACCTTTCGAGGTAAGCCATTCATCGACAACTGCGATTGCGACTTTAGGTTTGGGGGCATCAAGGCTTAGGATTCTACGAACAAAAGGTTCTGCAGCGCCCAATCCTTCAGAGCCTTGGGGCAATAAGACGAGATTGCCACGCCCTTCGTTTGCAAGTTGGGAAGAAGTTTTATCGAGTCTATAGAATTCGTTGAAACTGATTCGCTGTAGAATTTCGGTGGGGGCAGCGGAAGCAAGAGGCGCTTTTTTAGCCCAGAAGAAGATGCTATTCTCCGGTGCGGTTTCAATCGCCTTTCTAAGCTCAGGTGCGCTTTGGGTCAGTTGATTTAATTTTCGCTCGTAGCTTTCTTCTTCGACATCAAGGACAACCACTTTAAAGCGTGGGCCAAACTCCCGCAGTTGATCTACTAGATCCTTCACCTTGCCCACCACCAGGCGTTCGGCGGCGTAGTCATAACGATCGGGTTTGTCGGTAAAGTTGCCATAGGTTTTATGAAGTTGGCA
>CAMDHK010000073.1 GCA_945897965.1 Candidatus Kuenenia stuttgartensis
GAAGGCGTGGATGGTGTTTCAGTTATCACTCCTTACTTTATTCTGCCCAATCAAAACGAAATCCATGACCATTACAAACGCATTGCGGAATCCACTAATCTGCCCGTTTTGCTTTACAGTAACCCGGTCACCTGTGGTGGATTAAAGATTGATCCCGATACTTGTGGCAGACTTGCCAAAATCAAAAACGTTGTGGGCATCAAAGATTCGAGTGGCGATTTGCAAACCACGATTGAAATCCTCAGAGCTGTTCCCTCAGATTTTGTGGTGATGCAAGGCCGCGACACTCTGATTTTTTCCGCATTGCAAATGGGTGCTCGTGGTGCTGTTCCCGCAACATGCAATATTGCGCCGAAGTTACTGGTCGAAATCTATGAGAAATTTAAAAAGGGTGACATCGAAGGGTCTAAGGCTGCGCAAGCAAGACTTCATCCTCTTCGAATGGCTTTGACTCTTGGCACAGCGCCTGGTGGCGTTAAATCTGCTCTTAGGGAACTTGGTCGTTCCATTGGGCCTTGCAGATCTCCCGTAGCTTTGGTTGGTGCAGATAAAATCCCCAAGCTTAAAGAAGCACTTGCTGCTGCAGGTTTGATGTAAGCTTTATACGAAAGTTAAAAGCCGTGGCTTAACCCAGAAACTGTAAGTAGTAAGCTGTTGTAAATCGTGGGTGAGCCAACTTTTTAGGAATGACAAGCTCATCAGGTTTCAGCCATTGTGTCTGGATGGGCGAGGGCTTTCCCCCCAAAGTTTTAATCGCTAGGCTGTTGTACTCTTTTGCAAACATCTGCCATTTGGGGTCAGTTGGGTTTGAAAAAAGGGGATCAAAAGAAAAAGAGACACCTAGGCCGCTTGAATAGAGCCCATAAGGTTTCTTTTTTGATTCCGGACGATTTAAGAAGTACAACGCCCATGTATTTGGCACAAATGAATGCTTCTCCTCGAAGGCTTTTGTGAATGCATAAGATTGCGAAATGACCGCTTTAATTTTGGCCAGATCATGTTCGTAATACTGGAAATCCACGCGGCTTTCATTTGCACTTGGTCTCCAATACTCATTCACCATATCCGCTCTGGAGTAAGTTATTTCCTTGATCAGGGGTTGCAGATTGTTGATGTTGGGTCTTGGGGTCGCACCATGTTGAATATTAGATCGCTTTGCCAAACGCAATGCATTGAATTGGGGTTGCGAGGAAGCCGGAGTTATTGAACCTAGGCCTGCTTTAAATCGTTGATCGCAAATGGCATATAATTTGTCTAGAATTACGGATGCAAAAAACGCATCACTACCCTTGTGTAGGCGAATGAGTTCTTCAGATAGGTCTTCGGGCGATTTTAATTGATGCAAGGAATATTTAGAGGTGCATAGCGTTGCTGGTCGAACTTCAATCTGGCATTCGAGGACAATTCCTAAAAGTCCGAATGAACATTTGAATTCATAGAAACTAGCCCCATCTTCGGAATCAGAAATTGAGCAGAGTTCGCCTTCAGCATTAACATAAGAAAGGGCTGTGACCCCTGCGGAAAAAAACCTACTCCATCCAGCGAAGAATCTTTAGTGTCACCAACAGCAACCGATCCAACGGTAGCTTCGCCAATCTCAGCTTGAAAAGGAATTTCGAGACCTCGTGATTGCAGCCATAAATTAAGCTTTTTAAGTCTGCAACCTGCTTGAACGCGCACAATTTTCCGACCTTTTCCATCCGTTTCTAATCCGATGATTTCATCTAGCTTTGTGGTGCATAATAAAGTTCCACCATCGTTGACGATGGTTTGTGAAACAGAGAGCATGGCCCCGACTGGACTTACCGGGGTCGGAAATCGCTTGGTATCCTTGACAATCGCCTGCACATCTTCGTAGCTGATGGGTTCTGCATAGACCGCAGGTTTGGTACTGTTGGATAATCCCCAATTGGAGTAAGTTTTCCCATCGTTTTTTAGAATGCCATGAAATGGAAATGGTGCAGGTTGGTTTTTTGGAGGTGTTGCAACAGGCTTTTCCACAGCACTTGCATGGCCATTTTCCAAGGATGCAATGCTTGAAAGAAGCACCACTTTCATGGCATTGCGTCGGGATTGATATTTCGGATTTGTGTCTTTATTTGGCTGATGGTTTATCATGTTTCCCAAAAGTTTTTTTGAGTGCTGCACCTTCGCGTAATTTGATGAAATAATCCATAAATTCAATGTGCCCGGCCTCAGGGCGCTGTGGAGTTATAAAAGATACCGAGACATATCCCATTTCGTCTTCATCATTTTCGCCAACGAATACCATGCGCGGCGGGTTGAATGGATTAGTGGGGTTTCGGTCTGAATTATCAAAGATACCTTCGACATGAAGAGTGTCGCCTTTTTTAAGTTGATAATATTCCTTGGTGTAGTAACTGGATTGCCAGTTGTAGTCCCAGTTTCTTAAATCAAATAGAAGTTTTCGTTCTTTTGAGTTTTTAGGTTGATGCCAAACCCGGATTTCCTTGCCCAAAAAATGCATGTGAGGCTTCATCATGAATACTTCGCAATCCTGTTCCACCACCCTTGATCCAATTGACTTGTATTGGGAAACACCTTTTGGGATCCAGAGGAATTTTGTGTCAACCAACATATGATGAACATATTTCTCAGGCTTTTCCTTGGCAAGCCAGATAGCGATCTTGCTTCTGTCAGTTTCTGGTTTTCCATTACGATGGTAATGAATTTGCATAATGATGGCGGATTCTGGTGGTACTACCACTGTCGCCTTAGGTGGATATGACATTTCCCCCTGACCAGGAACCCAAACCCCCAATGTTCCGCCCGGGTTCTCCTTGTTCTTTGTGATAGCAGTTGGGTTGGGTTCGAAACCCAGTCCCATTCCTGATTCATACCCAGGGCCGTAATCTTCATCTCCTGTACCTTTAGGCTTGGGTTTTCCCAAACGCTTTTGGGCATCTAAGACCACACCCGTTCCATCGTAAAAAGATAATTCATGATGTACGATTCGTTTGTTACCGGGAATGAATTTCACCTTCTGGAGGTTTAATTCGGTTTTGTTGTTAAGTGGAAAGGCGATCATTCTATAGTGGTCTTCGCCTTTTGCTGCCAAATGAAATTCAGTGGGCATTTCCAAGATAAAATCAGGCGGGTCCTTTTCATCCCAATCTTTTGTTGCAGGAAATGACACAGGCTTAGGGGCATCTTTGATATCACCTTTGGGGCTTCCAATATCTACCCACTTCGAAAAAACTGCAATTTCACTTTCATTAAGCGAAAAATCGTCCTTGAAGGATAAACCTCCCCGGACTGGCCAAGGTGGCATTTTACGACTGGAAACATAATCCTTCATATCATCCGCCCATCGTGTGGCATCTTCAAAAGTTAAGAGTTGAAAGGGGCCTACTTCACCCGGGCGATGACAACGCTGGCAATGTTTTTGCAATAATGGAAGTACATCTTTGTAGAAGGTGACTTCTCCTACTGAACTGGATTCTTTCTTTTCTCTGTTAAGTGGGCAACCAATCGCCTGGGTCGTTTGAACTTCAACCGGTTTGTTTGCAAGCACCTGATCGATTGCTTCTGCAAGGTGGGCGTTTTTGGTATTCTTCAGGCGAGTGGTACGGTCTTGGTATTGATCATCAATTGCCCCGAAATACATCAGTTTCTTGTCTTGATCGAGTAAGAAGCATTCAGGTGTAACATCAGCTAGGAAGTGATTTGAAACGATGTGGTTCGGGTCGTAAAAAACCTTAAAGCCTGCAAGAAATTCTTTGGTATGTTTATCAAGCTCATCAGCGCTTTCCGAATCACAAATTACTGCGCTAACAATAACCCCCTTGGTTTTATATTTTTCAGCAAGGGAGTTAAGCACATTGATATAGCGGTTCGAAATGGGGCATTTGAAATCAAGGAAAGTAACCACAATCGCCTTGGCATCTTTTTGATCATGTAATTGCCATTTCTCACCCTTGGTATTAACGAATGTGACATTAGGGATCACCTTTCCCAAGCGTAGCAGGGAGATGGCTTTTTCATCCTTATTTTCCTGAGATTGCACCTGTTTAGGCGTAAGTAAAAAATAGGATAGGCCTACCAGACAGGCGAGGATTGAAATTCCTAGCAGCCATTGATTTGATTTGCTTGGAAAAGCGGGTTTGAACTTAGAAAGATTAAGCATTATATTGCCCAGATAAAATTGACTTCTTTCCTAACAATATTAATAGACAGAGCAGACAGAGATCTAAAAATTATAGACAGCGCATTATGAACTTGTCAACATGCTCTCAAGATTGAATCAATAATTTATTTTCTTGGTTGGTGCAGACGAAATCCCAAAACCCATTTTGAATGAGTTAAAGCGAGATGTAACTATGCAGATCAATAGTTTGGATTCAGCTTATTTGCCGGTTCCCAGCTTTGGGCGATTGGCGATGCCATGGTGGATGATTTTTAAAACACGATCTCGCTCTTCACCTGAAAGCGGAAGCCTTGGTTCGCGCACTCTTTCAGAACCCAAACCTGCTTCTTGCGCGGCTAACTTGATGTATTGAACAAATTTCACATGGGTATCGAGTTTTAGCAATGGATAAAACCACTTGTACATTTCGCGTGCTTCATCCCATTTACCCGTGCGGGTTAGATTCCAAAAGTATTGGTTCTCTACAGGGAATGCGATTCCCGATCCTGCAACCCAGCCATCAATTCCAAGAATCGAAGACTCTAATACGAGATCATCCACCCCTACGAAAATACTGTAGCGATCTCCTACTTCGATTCGAAGTTCTGTAATCCTTCGGGTGTTCGCAGAGCTTTCTTTTAGCGCAACAAGATTTGGAATGTTTGCAAGTTGCGAGAATTGTGCAGGGGTGATATCAACAGGATAGCCCACGGGATTATTGTAAAGCATCCATGGAAGATTGGTTGCTGCTGCAACTTTTCTAAAATGGTTCATCGCCTCTGCGCCTTCAGCTTTGTAAACCATTGCAGGCATGACCATAAAACCGTTGGCACCGAGTTTTTCGCAATCGCGCACATACTGGCATGCTGCTGCGGTGCTCATCTCTGCAACACCACTCAACACGGGCACGCGCCCTGATGCCATCTTTACTATTTCAGATATAAGAGTTCGTTTTTCTGATGGATCAAGAGTTTGGTTTTCGCCCAGCGAACCTGCCATGATTAAGCCGCTAACTCCGGAAGCAATCAGCGCTTCACAATGTTTTGAAGTTGCTTCGATATCGAGAGACATATCTTGGCGAAATTGTGTAGTAACTGCAGGGAATACACCGGTCCAAGCATGTTTAGACATGAGAAACTCCTATTGAAAGGGCGCTGAAAACAGAGATCAATATTTGATATTCTAGACAGCTAGATGAACTCTGACCATGTGCTTATTAATCCATTGTCGTTATGAAGATTGTCGGGAAGACTGCACTTTTGTTGACTCTTAATGAAAATGTATCTATAGATGATCATATGGAACCACCTATTTTATTAGCTTTGACTGTTGGATTAATTGCTTGGGCATTTCTCAGCTTGGGAGCAGCAGTCGCTGGTTTGTACTTCCCTCCTAAAAAAGATACTGAATGCTGGCGAGCTTTTTGGTTTATGAACGGGATTTGGGGCTTGATAGATGGAATCATCGGTTGGGCCAATTTAATTACCGCGCCCCCAACGATCGAGTTTTTACAAAAAGTGCTTGCGATCAACAGCGGGTTAGATCTGCTCTATATCATCACCGGTTTGGTTTTATTCACCCGCACTAAACCTGTTTTAAAAGGCTTTGGCTTTGCGATCTTAATTCAAGGTTTATTTCTTCTTATCTTTGATGCAATCTTTTTATTCTTGTGCTACCGCTCTTAATTCTTAACCCATCAAGCAAAAATTAGGATAGCCAGACACCTTCTGAAAGAATTTTTGCGCTAGCGATGCTCTGCTTGTAGAGGTAGGCAAAGGCCTTTGAGCCATCTGCCAAGTTGATGAGTTCCAGATTGAACAAAAAAGGTGCGTCTTCAATTTTGTCGAGTTCGATTATCAATTTACAGGGGATTTCAAAAAGTTCGCCTTGAACCGAAAAACCCTCCTGTGGTTTTTCAACCATCCCAGGATAGGGGCCGAGATCCACAAGAAGATAATCAGGCGAAGTGCAACTTTCATTTAAATAATGCGCATTCGCTAAAGCGTAGTGGTTTTTTTTACCCCGTTTAAGGGTGCCATAGACGAATAATAATAGGGGATCGTTGTGATTCATTATTTAAGTTTGGCGCCCACAAGTTTTGTAAAGGTGCTTTTGCTGATGGGGGAGAACCTTACTTTGTCGCCAATATTAAAAGCGAAATATTGAGTCAGTATGTCGACGAGAAGATTAGGCGTTTGCCCGATTAGATGCCATCCACCTGGTTTTTGTTCGGGATAAATTCCTGTTTGAATGCCAGTTAGGCCGACGCTTCCAGCAGGAACTTTTAATCTTGGAGTAGCAAGCCTAGGCACGCCTTCGAGCTCTTTGGGTAGGTAGCCCATGTAGGGAAATCCTGGGCTGAAGCCGATGGCGTAAACGCAATACTCGGTTTCCGAATGAAGGCGAATCACTTCCTTGGTGGTTAAGCCTTTAAGTTCTGCCACGATTTCTAAATCAGCGCCTAGTTGATAGCAGCAGGGGACTTCTACCACTTTGGATTGTTGTGTAGGAGTTTTAAGTTCTAAATTTTTTAAGAGGTTATTAACTTCTGTGGTTACATTTTTTAGGGAAATAATGGTGGGGTTGTGATAAAGGGCCACAGCCTTGTAAGCAGGTACCACATCTAAAACCCAAGTGTATTCTGCTTTTATAATTTTGTTGGAGAAGGTTTGGCACGCAGATTCGTTTTCAAAGCGGACAAGAATTCCCATATCTGCAATTGGCTGGATGATCGGTTTTAGTAAGGTTGATTTATTTTTAGTTGAAGCCATTTTAGAATACCACTCCAGCACAAAATTAAATATATTGTAACAGTCGCCTTTAATTTCAATCTTTTAATTTATGTGAGGTATTATTATGCGAATATTTAGTTTTCTACTATTAGCGATTCTACTTGGTTTGTCATCAGGTTGCAAAAGCAAGAAACCTCCAGTTGATAAAAATGCTGATAGCGCCAAGCAAACACCTGCAGTCACCACCCCAGCAACAACAACTGGAACTCCAGTTACGCCACCCGTAGTCAACCTGAAAAGAAATGCGGTTGCTCGAACTGGAACAGGGAGCAAGTTAGGTGAAGTCTATAAAGCGCTTGAGCTTTATGCGAATGATAATAACGGAAAATATCCCCCTCCCTACACAAAGAGTGCACAAGGGTCGCCATTGCTAAGCTGGCGTGTTCTTATCCTGCCCTACATCGAGCAGCAAAATCTGTTCAATAAATTTAATCAAAATGAGCCTTGGGATGGGCCCACCAACAAGCCACTTCTAAGTTTCATGCCAAAAATGTATCTTTCCTCGGGGAATTACGATGTGAATACGGCATTCAAAACCACTTTTCTTGCACCTGTTGCCAAGGAAACTATTTTTTCTCCTGCGGGCGGGGTTACAAAAAATTCAGTAAGTGATGGCCTTTCGAATACTATTTTAATTGCGGATGTGGATGATGATTTTGCAACGGAATGGACAAGGCCCGTTGATCTAAATGTTAACGCACAAAACCCAGCGCTGGGTTTAACTAATAGTAACCCCGCTGGATTCATGGCACTATTTGGCGATGGTTCTGTAAAGGTTGCGCCTAATCGGCCACTGCCCAATGTTTGGGCTATGTTTACCATTGGTGGTGGCGAACAGATTAAGCCTTGATTTTACGAAACCTTTCTTTTGCTGATTGACCAACAATGGTTTTCGGCACATGATAAGATTTCAATTGTGTTTGTTTTTTAAACTATGATGAAAGGACTTTTTGATGAAAACTTTAAAATTCGCTCTCTTATGCGCGATTTTTTCCTCCCTCGTTTCTGTTGCTTCTGCTCAGGAATCCAAGAAAGAAAACTCTGCCACCAAGCCTGCCCCCAGAGATAAGGGTTGGGAAAAACGACATGAAGCTTTTGTTGGTATTGCCAAGCGTGGCAATGTAGATCTCCTCTTCTTGGGTGATTCAATCACTGATGCTTGGGGCGGCGAAGGTCACGGGATGGGTGGTGGGCATAAAATCTTTACTTCCAAGTTTGTTCCCATGAAAGCTGCAAACTTTGGTATTGGTGGCGATCGAACCCAACATGTTATTTGGCGTTTGCAAAATGGTGAACTTGATGGCATCAAGCCAAAAGTTGTGCAATTGATGATTGGCACCAATAACAGCAATGGTTCAGATAACACCGCAGAAGAAATTGCTGATGGCGTTAAAGGTATTATTGATGAAATCAAAAAGAAATCCCCAAGCACCAAGGTTTTGTTGCTCGCTGTTTTCCCACGCAATACAGGCAAAGATGATGCTGCAAAGAAAATCCAAAAGGATAAAATCGACAAGGTTAACTCCATCATTTCCAAGCTTGACGATGGCGGCAAGTCTGTGAAATTTTTGGATATCGGCTCGAAGTTCAAAGATGCATCTGGTGCGCTTCCCAAGGAACTTATGCCTGACCAACTTCACCTTAGCGAAAAGGGTTATGAAATTTGGGCAAATGCAGTTGAAGGCGTGCTCACTTCAATGTTGAAAGGTGATCAGACCAAGGCTCCAGAGCCAACGAAGACAGTAAAGAAGGTTGAACCGGCTCCAGCTCCTAAGGCTCCAGAGCCAACGAAGACAGTGAAGAAGGTTGAACCAGCTCCTGCTCCTAAGACTCCAGAGCCAATGAAGACAGTGAAGAAAGTAGAACCCGCTACCCCAACTACTCCTGCTAAGCCAACCACTGTAACCCCAGAGCCAACGAAGACAGTGCAGAAGGTTGAACCAGCTCCTGCTCCTAAGACTCCAGAACCAGTTAAGGAAACCAAGAAGGTTGAACCAGCTCCTGCAGTTAAAGCACCAGCTAAGTCTTCAGAACCTGTTGTAAATCAAGAAGTTGTTGATGTTAAGAAGTCGCCAATCAGGGATTTCTTCAAGAAGTTGCGCAATCGATAACGGAATTTTAAAAAGTAAGCCGGGGTCTCTTATTATTAAGAGGCCTCGGCTTTTTTGTTTGCATAGCCTTTTCTACATGTTTGTTAGAACTGTAGTTTCAGTTTTCCTAAACGATCTACGGTTTCTTTCATGAGTGCATCTTCTTCAGCTTCATCCTTGGCGATGTAGGTGACCGAAAATCTTAAGAAAGAGCCTGCATCATCCCATGGAACGCAGCATACCGATTGCTCGGTAATTAGGAATTGTGAGGCTTCTTCTGCATTGGCAAAAGTTTGACCGATGCAACCCTTGGGCGATTTGATGTAAAGAAAATAAGTGCCTTTGGGCATGCTTGCTTCGAAGCCTACTTGGTTTAACGCAGCTACCAACTTCTTAAGCCTCCTGCGATATTTTTCCCGTACATGCTCTCCAATTTCTGGGTGCCTAAGAGCTTCGGCTCCGGCCTGTTGGATTGCCATGAACTGTCCGGAATCGCAGTTGTCTTTTACATCGGCATAAGCTTGAACGATTTTTGGATGGCCCGCAACAAACCCTAGGCGCCAGCCAATCATGTTGAATCCCTTGGACATCGAATGAACTTCGACACCTACTTCGCGAGCGCCTTCAACTTGCAGGAAGCTGAGAGGTGCGCCATCGTAACTTAGCAGAATGTGGGCTGCATCTTGCACGACGATGATTTTATTTTTGTGCGCAAAATCGATGACTTTTTTGTAGAAGTCGCGGGTTGCAACTTGTCCGGTGGGGCTGTTGGGATAATTGATGACAAGCAACTTTGCTTTTTCGCAAACATCCGTAGGAACATTATCGAGATCTGGGAAGAAGTTGTTTTCCGCAAGCAATGGAAGCCTGTGAACTTTGCCCCCGTAATATTCGGTATGGGTGCCAGCAACGGGGTAACCAGGAACCGTCATGAGGGTAATATCGCCCGGGTTGATAAAAACTGCTGGTAGCATTGCATAGGCTGGTTTAGAACCGATGCAGTGGTTGATTTCGGTGACTGGATCGAGGTTAACATTGAAAACTTTTTGCATGAAGCCCGCCGCTGCTTCTTTATAGGCAGCGATACCATTATCAGCGTAGCCTCGATTTTCAACTTTATCGACCTCAGCTTTAAGGAAATCTCGAACGAGGGGAGGTGCCATGTCGTCATTTTCACCAATGCCGAAATCGAGAAGCTTGCGTTCTGGATGGGCAGCAAGTGCTGCGCGTTTGGCTCGTTTGATTTTTTCGAACTTATAAATTTTGGTGGATTTGCCATAGTTGGCGCCACCGATGCGATCTGCGAAAAGAGACTGAAACCAAGGATCTGTGCTGCTCATAGTGCCTCTGATAATAAATTTCAGGAAAATATGGGTTATGGGCAAAATGCCCGGTCACCCTATCAACAAGATAGCCTAGTCAATTGCTAGTGACTGTTGTATCGTTATTGCAATAGAATAATAAAGTTAATGGGTTTTGCCCAGTTTCTAAAGTAAAAAATGTAAAAGAATGGCATCAAACTCGGCAGACAAGAATGTGGTAGAAGGTTGCTTGGACCGGTTTCCCGGTGCTTGGAATCAATTGGTGGATGAAAATATCCAGTTGATTTTCCATGGAATATATCAGGTGGGCTTCCGTTTGGGCTGTCAGGTGACTTCCGAAGATGTGGAAGATATCACCTCAGAAGTATTTGTTGAGATCCTCAAGGATGATTTTGCATTTCTTCGTGGATATCGTGGCGAAAGCAAGTTGTCGACTTATCTTTGCACCTTGGTTCACCGAAAAGCAGTTCAAGAGTTAAATAAGCGGGTGCGCTATTTAAATGGTAATAATGGCGTTGTGGATTCTGATTCATATTCGCAAGGATCAACTTCCGATGTTGTTGAAAACACTATTTTAAGGGAAGCAATTTCTAGGTTAGCAATGCCTGAGAGGGCAATGATAGGAATGTTTTATTTTGAAGGGCGAACCTATAAAGAGATTAGTGAAAGTTTGGGGTTGGCGATTAATTCAATCGGGCCGATGCTAGGAAGGGCTAGATTAAAATTAAAAGGTTTGCTTGCGTAATGATTACGGGGCAACGCCTCGAGTACGCTGAATGGGTGCGCCTTGATCGGGTGCCCATCGTGCAAGATCAAAGCCTGGTAGGCTTGATAAATCCCCTCTGCTAAATAATCGCTCGGAACGCTCTGGTGTTACGGTAGTGACTTGCATATCGTTTAAGCGCAGAACCATTTCCATTTTTTCTTCAGGCCAGATTATCTTAATTCGCTGGGGCAAAATTGCTCCGGTTTCTTTGCTTTGTTGCACTTCGTAAACAGTCGCGTTGCATATTTCCTTGCCTTGCACATCGCGAAGAATATGCCCAGCTACTTGATACTTCCCTTGGGAAAGCGCTTTGCGTAGGAACACGGTCGACTTCCGTACCTGCTTGCCTTGGTAATTTGCAACAGGCTCAACCAGTTCGACATTCTGCTGATTCACTTTTACTTCGTATTGTTTTGATGGGTCGTATTCACCCATGCCCAATGCGCTGACAATCATATCGGGGTGGAAAGGGAAGGGTAAACGAACATTTCCTTTATCAAGTTCATCATAATTGCAATGAAACACATAGGGAACAGGTTCGACCTTGCTGATCCAATACCAGAATTCTTGATTGTTGGACCCAATATCCACCGCAGGTTGGCCAATAACTTTGGCCTTGAGCCTAAAGTTTCTGGGCTTTTGGCAGACCATTAACCCATCGAGGCCTGGCGCTGTTTGATTCCCCTGTTTGGCATCGATTGAAACTTGATTACATTGAATCGCTTGAACACGCTGCCCGTTATTATTGAGGTATGCAACGAGTTGTTGTGCGGTTGGAGTTTCCGAGGGCGCATTTCTTGATGTGTCGCGATCTCTTAAACCAGGCCAACTATTGCAACCAACCATCATTGATAGTAGTGCAAATGTGGAAGCTTTTTTTATCAGCATATTTATTTTAAACAGAGTCATGGCATTCTCCATTGTTGGGGGGATTTAATCCCAGCCCAGAAGTCCCATGACTTCTTCTTGAACTTTATCAAGTTCGCTTTCGGTCAACTTGGTGTGCAATACTTCATGGTCTGTACTGGTTTTTTGGCATCGTAGCACCAGCCTTTCCATGTCACCAAGATTTTCAGTTTTAACTAGTTTCAACTTCCTTTTTCGTACCAGCATCAATCCTATTATATACCTGAAGTTCTGCTGCTTGGGGTCGTCCTGCCCCTCTAATCTTTCGAAGCAATCCATCAAGAGGCTTTCATCTACAGGGAAGGCTTTTTTCGCAGTCGTTTCTTTTATCTTGCCTTTCCAATGCGAGAAACATCCTTCTGGTGCACCCTTCCAGTTCTCTTCAGCATAATCCTTACGAACCAACTTTCCCTCTTCATCCGCAAGAACGGTATACACGATTTCACCCGATTGCAGCACTCTGCCACTGATAGCACACTTGCGCGTATTCGGTTGTAATTCGTATTCCACCATCGATTGCACTACCTCTTTATCGTATCGGCAACAAGGCAAAAGACTCAAGCGTGAATTTAGCAAGAGTCTGAACAAAAATAATTAAGAACACCGAAGTTGCGGACTGGAGAACATGTAAGGGATCAATTAATCTTTATCAATGTTTCGTTTCAATTCGGAGTTTATTTCCGATTGTGTTTCTTGGCCCCAGCCCAAGCAATTCAATCGTACTATCCCCTTAGCATCCAATAGCAATATCTTGGGTGTAGATTCAAGCCCATAACTTGATCGCAAGCCACTGCCATTAAGTACAGCGAAATTCAGTTTAGAAGCCTCGGCTTGTTTTTTGACTATTTCATTATCATCGATCACGCTCATGCCAAGCACGGTAACCGAGTCTCCATGATTTGTTTGCATAGTTCTGGCGAAGTCAAGTATTTCTGTAGAGAGGGGAGATTTAGGGTTGTAGAAGACCAGAAGTATGGATTTACCTTCCAGCCTTGCAAGCCTGACGGATTCTTGTTTAAGCATGTTTTGAGCGATAAAATCGGGTGCTTTGTAACCCAACTTGGCTGTTTGCAAACTTGTTGCAGATACCGGCATAATCACGGATTCAGAACTATCGCCCTTTAAGATATTTTCCAGCCTTTTGGTTGTCTGGGTTATGGCATCACGATAAGGGGTCTGGCTCATGATTTCTGATTGGGTTTTAACCTGCCTTATTAAAGCCTTTGTTTGGGCGGTATATTTTCCGATTTCTTGGATGTACGCGTTTGCAGATTCACGGTAGTTAGTCGCAAGTTGAATTTCTTTTTTGCGATCTTGAAATAACTGTCCGGGGTAAACCAGACTGGTTTCAAGTTCAACGCGCAATGTGCTTTTTTGGGAAGGCTCGTTGTGTGCGGGTTCTTTGATTTCGATAGTGCGTTCTAATTTCTGAGCGACTCCCAATTGCGGATGAAGCCAAACAGCATCAGTCCTTTTCCACGCTTGTCGGTCTGCGCGGGTTTTTCCCCAATCCTCTGTTTGTTGAGTACCAATCAACTTGATGCATTTAACTCCTTGTACCATTTCAGTACCCAAAACAGTCCAGATGCAAACAGGCCTGCCATCTTCATTGGTTTCCCATGTGTCATTTTCCACAAGTTTTGTTTTTGGTAATTCGAGTAGGTAGCCATATTCAATGGTCGATGGGCCTTCTAATGATTTCTTTCCGAGATTGTGACCGGGTTGAATAATGCCTTTTGAATCGCAACGGAAAGTCTCCAAGCGCACAGATGTTGCAGGAGGCTCGGAAGTAATGGTGGGCAATAATGCAGGGTTATTGCGTTGTTTTAGAATAGTCAGGCATGCAAGGAGGGAGCTGTTTTTTTCGGTTTCCAATACTAGGCAGCGTGATTCGACTCGGTAAGAGCGTTGGAATTGAACCCTGCTTGATCGGGCTTCCTCGGTAAATAAACCCCGGTACAGCAACTCTTGCGCGCCTTGAACCCGGAAACTTATATTGTTTGCGACCTGCATCGATTTCGCAGTTTTGTTTTCTTCCGCTTGTGCCAATCCTAAACCTGTTGCAAGTATTAAAATGAAATACACTGTGGCACCTCTCCCAATCAGGATTTTAAATGAAAACCTAAACAGTCCAGCGGGGCGGATTATAACAATGTGGCTGATTCTCACAAGATTGCTTTACGCTGACCATAGTTCCGCCGGAGTTTAGAGTTATGCCGTAAATTATGCAAACACCCTGATTGATCGCTGATTTAAAATAGGGTATTTTATTATGGGTTAAATCTGTATTTTTGAACAGGTGGGAACTCTGGGAAATTGTATGCTTTCGAATATTTCAATGCTTTTTATTGGCATGAATCTAGTAAGCTAGGGCAATTGCTTAGGAAAAAGGGCAACCAACTTTGATTCATGGAGTCGTACTTTGTTTGGATTACTATTTGGCGTCTTTCTTTTGTGGCTTTCGATTACCGTAGTGAGCGGTGCGTTTTCGCATTTTCTCCAAGGTAGAATTTATAGCCAACCAGCGGATGGCTTTATTTGGCGCGCCCCAGCAAGTGGTGCAATAATTACCCTGACCCTTGGCTTTTGGATGATGCTGGATTATGGCTCACCCGGCCTTTACAGGCCTATTCATGAATCACAGTCCTACACCCCTGATAACAAAAAAGCTAATTTGAAAGCCGATGATGGCGCACCATATCCTTCCATGACCGTTACCCGCGCTGATGGTAAAAAAGAAGTTTACTTCAAGCAGCCTGGCAATCGCCTCGAGTACAAATCTAAAATCAATCTGCCTTTGCCTTCTACACCTGTTGCAATCGAAGTTGAAGAAGAAGGTAAAATCTCCGTATTCAAGCCAGAGAAGGATGCCAAAGGTAATTACCTTCGAAGAACTGGGCAATCGCTTTTCTATAAAGATGAACGGGGAAGGCAGATGATTGAGGGAAGTTTGGGGTCCCTTGTAATAAATCGGCCAGGTGTCACATTTTTAGTTTTGTTCTTACATCTACTTCATTTTCTGGTTTGGTTTGCCTGCCTTTGGTTTCTGTTTGAATTTCAGCCCTTGCATGCATTTGGTTTAGGGGCGGCCTTCTGCCTTTTGATGACTCTATTCTTTTTGCCACCTCTCCTAAATTTCACCGAGACAGTATCCAAGCAGCGAACCAAGCCCGAAGTTGTTTCAACGCCTACCAAAGCAGCATAAATTTTTATTAAGGATGAAGCATGCAATTCACTCGTGTTGCGCTATTAGAAAAATTTCGTCATCAACTCTCGCAAGGGAAACCAATCGTGGGAGGTGGCGCAGGAACAGGCATAAGTGCCAAGTGCGAAGAGGCAGGGGGCATCGACCTAATTATCATCTACAATTCAGGCCGATATCGAATGGCAGGGCGGGGCTCTCTTTCAGGCATGCTGCCCTTTGGCAATGCCAATCAAATCGTGAAGGAGATGGCTTACGAAGTTTTGACAGCGATAAAACATACGCCAGTTCTTGCGGGAGTTTGTGCAACCGACCCCTTCATGCTGCGGGATCATTTTCTTAAAGAACTTAAGGACATGGGTTTTGCTGGAATCCAAAACTTTCCCACAGTTGGATTGATTGATGGGTTAATGCGGGAAAATCTTGAAGAAACTGGGATGAGTTACAGCCTGGAAGTTGAGTGCGTTGCTGCTGCCAGAAACATGGAATTATTGACGACACCTTACGCATTTAATGTTGAGGAAGCCAAGCAGATGACCCAGGCCGGTGCTGATATTGTAGTGGCGCATATGGGCCTAACTACCAAGGGCGCCATAGGAGCAAAAACAGCGAAATCTTTGGAAACCAGTGCACTCGAAGTTCGAGCAATCGCCGAGGCTTGCAAGGCCATCAGGCCTGATGTGTTGGTGCTTTGCCATGGCGGGCCGATA
This sequence comes from Candidatus Kuenenia stuttgartensis, assembly GCA_945897965.1. Classification (GTDB taxonomy): domain Bacteria; phylum Planctomycetota; class Planctomycetia; order Gemmatales; family Gemmataceae; genus UBA969. The sequence goes on from CAMDHK010000073.1 coordinate 15,936, forward strand.
GCAATGCCTGAAGATGCGCAATTCATTTTGGACCGTGTGAAAGTTGTGGATGGTTTTTATGGTGCCAGTTCGATGGAAAGGCTTCCTGTGGAAGAGGCCATCGCCAATCAAACCCGTGCGTTCAAGCAAATGAAACTCGGTGCGCGCTAGTTGGCGTTCCGACCATGGATTAATGAACTGCGGATGTTGATTGTGGCCCTTAAGTCCATTCAAGCTTTTCTTGTATGTCCTACAAGCCTGAAGTGACTATATGGAAAGTCAAGTAGTTTTGAGACAAATCGAGTTTGTCCGGTCTTCGTATGGTTTCATGTCGCGGACAAGAGCATTGGCGAGGATTAGGATCTTGCGGGCGATGGCGATGATGGCAACGCGTGAGGCTTTGC
>CAMDHK010000074.1 GCA_945897965.1 Candidatus Kuenenia stuttgartensis
ATTGCCGTTTATTCTGAAGATGGCCAATTGATGGGCGAAAATGATGATGCCAGCGCTTCTTCCTTGAATAGTTCCCTTTCATTAAACTTGACTGCTGGCGAAATTGTTTATGTAAGAGTTGCTGGCTATGGTGAAAGCACAGGCGATTACATCTTTGATGTGGTTTATCTTAGTGCAGCCATTGCAGATGATTTTGGTAACACTATTGATGATGCCTACTCCTTCGTTCTTGATAACGCTCACTCCTACACGGTTCCTAGCGCTAATATCCAATTTGCTGGCGATGCTGATGTCTTTCATGGTGTTGCAGATCTTACTGGCAATATAACTTTGGTGCTGACTCCATCTGCAAATTTGCAGGGAAATATCAGGGCTTTTGTTACTCGCAATGGGGAAAACATTCAGGTTGGAAGTGTAAATGGTAGTGCCGTGGGTGGAGTTGTTAATCTTACTTTCCCAGTATCCGCATCAGAGAATTTTTACATTGAGATATCGGGAAATAATGGCACCACTGGAGCCACTGGCGCCTATAACCTTTCAGTAAATAATGTCATTGCAACCAATACCGTCCGCCCAACCGATGATTCTGTTATTGACCGAATCGCGGAAGAATTAAGAGAAGAGTTTACCCGAATAATTGCAGCGGCTAGTGCCAACGCAGATATAAATGCTACAAGTCAAGTAATCATGACTCAGTTGCTAGCTGTAATTCAACGACTTATTCCAGGATTTACCGGTTTTTTTGGCTTCTTTGACCCTGTTGATCTCAACCTAACTACCCCCAATGGCGGTGGCACTGTTGGTTCTCAGGGCAATAATTCCACGAATTCCAATCCTTCCGCTAGTCTTTCCAGCAGAGGCGCATTGGACCTTGTGGTTATCCCTGGGGCTGTCGGTGGGCAATACAATTTACAAATGACCGGTACCGGTGGCGGGCAAGTTCTTGCTGGTGTAGCCATGGTTGGTGCAAATGGCCAAGTCATTAATCCTACAATCACAGGGGGCCAAAGTAGCGGGGGTATTGCTGCTTCTAGTGTGCCTAAAACTGGTTTGAACATAGTCCTTGATTTTGGAAGTAATAGCGGTGGCGGTAATGGCAATGGTGGTGGTGGAAACGGTGGTAATGGCGGCGGGGGCAATAGCAATGGTGGTGATACAGCTCAATCTGGTCCCGTTGCAGGTTCTACTACGGCATCAGCATCAGCATCTTCTTCTTCTAGCGCTTCTTCTTCTACCGCATCCGCTGCAACCGGGTTAACCAGCCTGGCCGCTTTGGCGAATGCAATCACCCAATCCGCCACCGCGTCGGGTGCAGACTCAGCGACCTCTGCCGCCAATCTTGCCAACCTTGCTTCTATTGCTTTAGGCCTTGGTAGTACAGCAGCCACTTTAGATGAAAAGCAACTTGCCAAGGATTTGGGCGGCGATGCCCCGGCTGGCGATCTTGATCTTAGTGGTTCAGATAATTTGAAAACAAGTGGTTCGTTTGTTTTAGTTACCTTTGCAGAAGCGTACAAAGGATTCAATCAGGCGGTATTCAGCACTTTGGATGCAGAGAATCAAGTGGTATCTGAAATTGCTAATATCTTTGATAAAGTTTTGCCAGCTTTGGTTCCTTCCGAATTTGAAAACGCAGTTGAAAACCTTCTTGTACAAACCAAAAAATCTTTACTTGAAGATGGCAAAGCCACCCTTTTAAAGACTGGCGATATTCTGGCAGACATCATAATGTCGAAGCTGGTTAAAAATTTGCCTGCTGCCCAACCTTCTAAAAACAAAGTGGACGCTAAAGATCCTTCCTTTGAGTTTGTGATTGCAAATTTAGTTGAGCAAAACAAAAACGAGAGCGCTACGGAAGAAAATTGCTTCGGTGAACATACTGCAATCACTGATAAAATCCCCCAATCTTTTGAGGAAATCTTCAACTCTGTGAATCGAAACGCCCTGGACGATTCTTTAACGGGGCCTTCAATTCTCCTTAATGATCAGCAAAACAAAGTTGCTGAAGCCTTAGGCGTTATTGCTGGTGTTCTTCTTGCCCCAGGTTTTCTTAGTAGCACTAATGGTACACAGTCGCCCGCTTTTGAAAAGCCAAAGCCCAGAAAACAGAAATCCTGATTTCTGGATTACACAAGACTCCACCTTGTTTGAATGATAAGATATATCTTTGTTCTTCAGTGTGACCTTGTGGAGTTATTTCATGCTTCTTCAATCAATTACTTTGATTGTCTGCCTTGGTTCGGTTCCCTTTCAATCACCTCCCATTTTAAAAGATGGTGACATGGTCGCCCTTGTGGGCGGAACACTCATCGAGCGCGAACAAATTTCAGGCTACTGGGAGACCGAACTTACCCGCAGGATTACCGGCCAGAAAGTTCGCTTCCGCAATCTGGGCTGGAGTGGCGACACCGTCTACGGCCATGCCCGTGCGGGTTTTGGTTCCACCGCAGATGGTTATAAAAGGCTTATCGAACATATCAATGTTGTAAAACCTACCGTCACCCTGTTTGCTTATGGTGCCAACGAATCTTTTGAAGGCGAAGCAGGTGCAGCCGCTTTTCAAAAAGGGTACGACAAACTTTTAAAGGATTTGTTGAACACTAAGTCGAAGTCCATCCTTCTTGCGCCACTCTGGCACGAAAACATGGGCGCGCCACTGCCCGATGCCGCTCCGCACAATCTAAACATCCTTGCATACAGCAAGATGATTGATGAAATTGCTAAGGCGAATCAAGCCAACTTTTATGATTTATTTCAGAGTAAAACTTCGTGTGAAGCAATGCTTGGGCAATCAGCAAAACTTACGAGCAATGGTATTCACCCCACCGAACTTGGGTATTACCTTTTATCCAATGATATTGCCAGGGCCTTTGGCGTGAATGAAGAACTTTGGCAAGTTGCAATTGATCAAGCTGGTGGTGCTATAAATACTAAAGGGTGCACCGTGGAGAGTGCGGGAAAGATGAATTGGAAAGTAACGGATAAAATGTTGCCTAGGCCCATTGTTCCGGGCTTTGCCTCCCTCAATCCTTCCCCTAGAACCATCGCAATCAAAAATCTTCCCAAGGGAACTTACAAGCTCTTGGTTGATGGCAAGGAAGTGATGATGAAGAGTTCTGAAGATTGGGCCAAGGGAGTTATGATTTCAAGTGGGCCAGATTTTGACCAAGTAGAAATGATGCGGAAGCTGATTCTTGAAAAGAACAGGCAGTATTTTCATCGATGGCGTCCACAAAACGAAACTTATCTCCTAGGTTTTAGAAAACATGAACAAGGGCAGAATGCTAGGGAACTACCCCAGTTCGACCCGATTGTTGCTGCAAAAGAAGAAGAAATTTACAAACTTAATAAATCCGTAACACGGACCTACTCGCTGATGGAGTCCAAGTAATGAAACGCAATTTAAGCACACTCGCAATTACTCTTTTTCTGATTCAAGGCGTTTGCTTTGCGCAAAAGAATGCCCCTCTTACGGTTGATATCGACCCAGAAAATGAGCGTAAATCGTTCATTCTTCCAGAGGGGTTTGAAGTCAATCTGTTTGCGGGCGATCCCCAACTCGCAAAACCCATTCAAATCTGCTTCGATACCAAGGGCAGGCTTTGGGCCGCTTGTAGTTCTACCTATCCCCAGGTGCTTCCCGGGCAACCCAACCAAGACAAAATTCTGGTTATGGAAGATACCGATGGCGATGGCGTTGCCGACAAAACCACCGTCTTTGCTGATGGGCTTCTTATCCCCACCGGCTTGGCCCCTGGCGATGGCGGCGTTTATGTTATTGATAGTACCGACCTTATTCACCTCAGCGATACCGATGGCGATGGCAAGGCTGATACTAGGAAAGTAATCCTTTCTGGTTTTGGTACCGAAGATACCCATCACATGGTGCATACCCTTCGCTGGGGCATGGATGGTTTACTTTATTTCAATCAATCGATTTACATTCATAGCCATTTGGAAACTCCCTACGGGCCCAAGCGTTTGGGTGGCGGGGGCATCTGGCAGCTTCGTCCAAAAAATCTTGAACTCGAAATCACCATGCGTGGTTTGGTCAATAGCTGGGGACATCATTTTGATCAATGGGGCCAGTCTTTTGCAACCGATGGTGCGGGTGGCGAAGGCATTAATTATGTTATCCCCCGTGCCTACTACGCAACCGCTGTTGGTGCCAAGCGTGTGGTTCAAGGTTTGAACCCTGGTAGCCCTAAGCATTGCGGTCTCGAAATCCTTTCAGGCAGACACCTCCCAGAAGATTGGCAACAATCTTTTATTACCAACGATTTCCGTGGCCACCGAGTTTGCAGATTCACCCTCGAACCCGATGGCGCTGGTTATATCTCTAAGCAACAGCCTGAATTAATCAAAACCAATCATCCTGCATTTAGGCCGATTGATGTGCGCCAAGGCCCTGATGGAGCCATCTACATTGCAGATTGGTTCAACCCTATTATTCAGCATGGCGAAGTGGATTTTCGCGACCCTCGGCGAGACAAAACCCATGGTAGAATCTGGCGCGTCACCGCAAAGAAAAGGCCCTTGGTTCCTCGACCAAAGCTTGAAGCAGATACCAATGCTGCTTTGTTCAACCATATGAAAGACCCAGAAATGTGGACTAGGCATATGGCCCGCAGAGTTCTGGTCGAACGAAAACTTGAATCTGTAACACCCGATCTTAAAACTTGGACTAACTCTATCCCAGCCGACGATGAGGTTTTAAATCTCGAGGCTCTATGGACTTGGCAAGCTTTGGATCTGCCCAACGAGAAATTATTAGGCATGGCGTTGGCTGCAAAAAATCCGAATGTTCGTGCTGCTGGAATTCGAGTTGCAGAAATGTGGCGCAATAAAATGCCAGGCACTTTCGATCTCGTTAAAGCCAAAGTGAACGATTCCCATCCGCAAGTCAGGCTCGAAGCTGTGCGGGCGTTGGGGCTTTACCCCAAGGCTGAAGCTGCAGAAGCTTCTCTTGCAGTGCTTGATTCACCCATGGATAAATTCATTGAGTATAGCTTGTGGCTTACCCTGCAGGAATTGCAGGAAAGCTGGCTGCCTGCTTTCAGCAAAGGCGAGTTAACCTTCGGCGGTAAATCCGATCGCATGGTCTATGCTCTCAAAGCTGCCGGTACTGCAGATGTTGCCAAGAAGCTGGGCGAACTTGTTGTTGAAGGTAAGCTTCCACCCTCCGCAATGGAAGGCGCATACCTTCATCTTGCTTCCGTGGGCGGCCCCGTGGAATTAGGGATTGTTGCAACCAAGGCCCTAGGCATGGCAGATGCTCAGGCCGGTAATGCAATCTTATCTGCACTTATCGAATCTACAAAAACCCGTGCCATCAAGGCGCAAATCGATCCTAAAGTTCTTATGGCTTCCCTAGAAAGTAAAAGTGATCCAAGGCAGGCATCTGCAATCCGGCTCTTGGGCTTGTGGAAAATTATTTCAGCGCAATCTGCCTTGGAAGGTATTGCCAAGGATGATGCCAAAGATTTGAGTATCCGCAAAGCTGCGTTTGAAAGCATAGCTGACCTTGGTAGTAAATCCTCCATCGCATTATTTAAGGGAATGATTGCAGCATCGAGTGATAACCCCTTGCCAATCAAGCGCTGGGCCTTGGTTTCACTCGCATCGTTAGATGTAAACTCTGCAGCAGAATTATCCGTAAAGATTTTGGAACTGCCTCAAAGCAGTGCAGAACTTGCTGAAGTATTTGATGCTTTTTTGAGCAAAAAAGAAGGCTTGGCTCCAATTCTTAAGGTGCTTGCGAATTCTACAATCTCTGCTGATGCAGCAAAGGTGGGCATTCGTCAAGCAAAAGGTTCTGGTAGAGATGTTACTGAATTGGTTAAGAACCTCGAAAAAGCTGGAAAGATAGGCGCTGTTTCAAGAGAAATCAGCAAGGAAAAACTCGCTGAAATGACCAAGGCTGTTCTCGCGCAGGGCGATCCTGCACGGGGCGAACTTGTATTTCGAAGGAAAGAACTTGTCTGCATGAAGTGCCATGCGATTTCAGGTTCGGGCGGGTTGGTTGGCCCGGATATGACCAGCATTGGCGCCAGTGCTCAAATCGATTACCTGATCGAATCCATGATCAATCCTAACAAAGCCATCAAGGAAAATTATCATTCCATCGTGGTCACCACCGATGATGGCAAAGTTTTTAATGGCATCAAGGTTAGGCAGGATAATAATGAATTGGTGTTGCGTGATGCGGAAGACCGACTCATTAACATCTCGCTTAAGAAAATCGAAGAACAGAAAAACGGTAAATCCCTAATGCCCGAAGGCATGGTGGATTCTTTGACCCAAGGCGAGCTTCTTGATCTCGTACGGTTTCTTTCCGAGTTGGGGAAAGTCGGGCCCTATGGTCCGGGCAAAGCTTCTATTGTACGAAGATACGAAGCGATGGAACCCGATGCAAATGCCTACACCGTGCTAGGACGCAAGGGGCAGGATGCCTTTGCAAATCCCGCAGAGAATTTGAAATGGTCGAATGCTTATGCAATGGTGGTTGGCACCTTGCCCCTGCGCGATCTGCCCTTGTTGCAACAAAAGCGAAATCTTGAAAATATCACGCATTCAATGGCATTTGTTCGCTTTGGGTTCGAAACAAGTAGCATGGGAAGCGTAAACATCATGCTGGATAAAGCTACTGGGATGTCGGCGTGGGTGGATGGAAAACCAATTGCAATTGCGCCAACGGGTTTGATTAACCTCAAGGTCACTCCTGGAGTGCATACTGTGGTTCTTAAACTAGATGGAAAAGTTGCAGGCGTGAAAGTTGAAGTCGAAGATGATAAAGAAAGCCCTGCAAAGGTTAGAATTGTGCAGGGCAAGTAAGCCATTATTACATCGCAACTAGATCCCAATTGATGCTGGGTGCGGGAAACTTTGGGTGCTTGTGCACTAGCGCAGGCAGATTTTCATCCTTGAAGTATTGCCCCACCCGTTCTTCAATTTGCTGGAATCTATCTTCGCAAGCTTGGTGCGATAGGTTCGATACATCACCCGCAATCCAGCGATTTCGTAGCTGTGCAATCTCACATAGCAGAGATGCATAAATCTTCTGGTCTAAACGGTGATAGCAACGCGGATGATTCCCGTGTTCAGTGCTCCAAAAGTTATCTGCATACGCATCAGGATTACCAACTTCAATCCAATGAAATTTTAAAAATTCCGCTGTGGCTATTTTTCGAGATAGTTACTTTAGCCGTGAACTTTGATGTGGGGTGAATTATTAGTCGGGGTAGAAATTCAAATTTACATCAGGGCCGTAAGTTTTATTCTCATTGCATAAGTCTGCGACTTAACCTGTCTCATTTTTATAAAGACGACAAGATTTACTTGACCTTGCCATGAAATTGGTTAAGTTGAAATGATTCAAATGATGGCTATACGATTTTCATGCCGATTTTTTTCAGTGCCCATTTAGATTGTTTCCATACATTTTTTGATCAAAGCCTGCTGTTTATTGTTCTTCTGCTGTTTGCAGGAAAATTTTAGGATGGTCGTTAATTTCCTCTGGTTTATCTTTTTTTCCTATTTGTTATCTCGAAGTGATAACTCGATTATGTCATGCAGGGTATAATTACATGTATAACATTATGGTAAAGTTGTCGTTTGTACACTCGAAAAGAACGCAGTGGAAAATTAGGGTTGGTAAGTTTCGGATGCCACTGGCTCTTTTTTCAGATTTTGATTGAATAGCCGAACTTTTTGTGGCCTAGGTTCTCTTCTCGTTCGCGTTATAAGCAAAGTCCTTGCCTTCATGAGGAGATACACCATGGCCTCGGTTTACGAAAAAAATCAAGCTTGGCACACAGCAGACCTTCCCGACGTAATGTTGGCGTTGAATACCACAGAAGGCGGGCTTTCCGAGAATGAGGCACTTGAACGACTGCAAAAATGGGGACCGAACAAGTTGCCTCAACAGAATCCACCCCTATTTGTGTGGATATTTCTAAGGCAATTCCGAAATCCGCTAATCTATATCTTACTTTTTGCTGCAGTTGTCTCGATGGTAATTGGTGATTTGAAGGATGCTTCTTTCATCGTCATCGTGCTTGCAATCAACGCTGCTATTGGCTCTTACCAAGAATGGCATGCCGAGCAGAGTAGCAATGCACTGAAAAAATTACTGCAAATCCGCGCATTTGTCATACGAAACAGTGAAGTCCGGGAAATCAACGCTGAAGAAGTTGTTCCGGGCGATGTGGTTTGGTTGGAATCAGGTAACCGTGTTCCTGCTGATATTCGATTGCTGAAAGGTAAGGGTTTAGAGATTAACGAATCTTTATTGACCGGTGAATCTTTGTCAGTTCTTAAAGACCCATCATGGACGGGCGATGAATCCGTAGTACTTGCTGACCGTCGCAATATGGCCTTTGCAGGCTCAATCGTAACCAGTGGCAGAGCGAAAGGGCTTGTTGTTGCAACTGGCATGGCAACGAGTGTGGGCCAGTTGGCATTAGATGTGCTGGGAAGTGTTGGTGGTAAACCACCTCTAGTAATTCGAATGGAGAAGTTCACTCATGTAATAGCTGCCTTGGTTTTGGTGGCGGTTACTGTCATAGGAACCACCGGAGTAGTTTCAGGAAGGTACAGTTTAAATGAAATGTTTCTTTTTGCCGTGGCGCTGGCAGTGTCTGCAATTCCCGAGGGATTACCGGTTGCTATGACTGTTGCTCTTGCCGTAGCAACTACACGCATGGCCCGTAGAGGGGTAATAGTTCGCCACCTTACCGCTGTTGAAGGATTGGGAAGTTGCACTTTGATTGCTACGGATAAGACCGGTACAGTGACATGCAATGAACTTACTGTACTGGAAATTCGACTTGCCACAGGTGAGGTTTTTAAAGTGACAGGAGAAGGCTTTGTTCCCAAAGGTCAAATATTGCTCAACGATTGTCCGATTGAGCAGGATAAGTTTCCGGGCTTGATTTCCTTGGCTCGTGCAGGTGTCCTGTGTAATGAAGCAGACTTAAGTTATCGTGACGGGGCTTGGGTTTCGAGAGGCGATGCCGTTGACATTGCCCTTTTGACCATGGGTCGTAAACTCGGTTTCATCAGGAATGACGTGGTGATCGACTTTCCCCAAGTCAATCAAATTCCGTTTGAACCTGAACACCGGTTTGCCGCCACGTTTCACCAAAATCAGACGGAAACATTTGTCTGTGTAAAAGGTGGTCCTGAGCAAGTGTTGTCCATGTGTGACGGGTTGGGGGATGTAGAATCACGCCAGGCCTTTAACGATGCAGCGATAAGAATGGCAGAACAAGGATACCGTGTAATTGCACTGGCAGAAGGAATAATTCCAAACGGAATAAGTTCATCCGACTCGCCGTCTGCCCCGTCTCATTTACGTTTCATCGGTTTTGTTGGAATGATTGACCCATTACGACTGGGTGTTCGTGAGGCCATTCAAAATTGCCATGAAGCGGGCATTGCCGTTTTGATGATTACGGGAGATCATCAGGTAACTGCTCTGGCTATCGCACGCAATCTTGGACTAGCCCAGCATGAAAATCAGGTGGTTACCGGTTCGGAATTGCTTGACAAATCTCCTGAGCATCTGGCCGAGATCGTACAGCGGATACGAGTGTTTGCACGAGTAGTCCCAAGGCAAAAATTAGAGATTGTGAACGCTGCTCGAAGGCTTGGACATTTTGTAGCGGTCACAGGCGATGGCGTAAATGATGCACCAGCACTTCGAGCGGCTAACATCGGGGTTGCGATGGGCAAAAGCGGGACTGACGTTGCTCGTGAGGCGTCAGAATTGGTCATCAGCGATGACAATTTCTCAACAATTGTTGCAGGAATCGAAGAAGGTCGAATTGCATATGATAATATCCGCAAGGTGATCTTCTTGCTAGTATCCTCTGGGGCCGCAGAGGTTGTTTTGATGGGGCTTGCAATCTTTACAAATATGCCATATCTACCGCTGTTACCTGTACAACTTTTATGGCTTAATCTTGTTACTAATGGAATCCAAGATGTAGCTCTAGCTTTCGAGCCCAATGAAGGAGATGTGCTCAAACGTAAACCACGTTCTCCACGAGAACGAATTTTTGACCAATTGATGATTGAGCGGACTGTAATTACCGCTCTTGTAATGGGTGTGATTTCCTATTTTGCATTCCTATGGTTGCTTCCATGCGAACCGAACGAGTCTGAGGTAATTGCTACTCGCAATAGCTTGCTACTGTTGCTTATCCTATTTGAAAACGTCCATGTCTGGAACTGCCGTTCGGAAACAAAATCAGCGTTTAGTTTATCGCCCCTGCGAAGTCCCGTCTTGTTCATGGGCGTTATTGCTGCTTTTCTAGTTCATGTTACTGCTATGTATCTTCCGCTTGGGCAATCTGTGTTAGGAACAGTTCCAGTCGATTTAAGTAGATGGCTTTTAATGTTCGCCTTAGCCATTATCATTCTTCCAGTTATTGAATTCCACAAATGGACATGGGCGATGCGTCATAGTGAAAGTTCAAAGGGTCAATGATATAAAAAAAGGGGACATATCATTTCTTTTAAGATAGTCCGGGTTACGGAACCGAAAAAGAACTCTCGAATAACGGGCTGCCCAAATGCACCCATGACTAGCATGCCAGCCTTAAGCCGATTGGCTTGCTCAATAATTGCCGTGGCTGGTGATGAAGCGGTAACTGCGTGACGCTGAGCTTTAATTCCATGGAAGCCAAGAAAATCGATGGCGCAGTCTGCGAGGCGAATGGCCTCGGCATTGTTGGCGTTAATGGTAACTATGTGAACTTCTTGTGATGGATCTAGCAGTAGAGACTGAAATGCCTGCAAAGTTCGAGCTGCTTGCAAACTTCCATCGTAGGCGACCACGATGGAATTTCCAGTTCCCAGTTTCTCGGGCACAGTGACTACAGGGCGTGGGCTCGCTTTGAGAACATCTGACAGCGTTTCATCGGCGTATTGCTGAGTCTCAAAGTGGTAATGTGTCTGCTTGCCTAGCAAGATAAGGTCATAGCGCTGGGCCTCCTTGCAGATTTGTTCAGAGGGAGTGCCCACATCTTCAAGTAGTTTCCATAACACGCCTGCTTCTTGACATCGATCGGAAAAGCCTCTCAAGAAATGTTCGACCTTCCGGCGTGCATCCGCGACAAGTTTTTCATCCCGCTGATGCTTCCATGAACTCCCGCCAATAGGGACGGGTTCAGGCTTACGAATGGTTGGCTCATCAATAATGGCCAAGCCTACAAGTAAAGCATTGAACTTTTTTGCCCATTGGATGCCAAGTTCAATCGCAGCAGTGCTGTATGCTGAACCATCAAGACCGACTAAAATACTTCGTAGCATTTGTGTAACCCTTACAAATCTGCAACTTACCGTAGTCCAACTCCAGAGCCGTCTCCACATTATTATACACGTTTGTTTCTATTATGATCCTTAGCTATGCATTATGTTCTTTTTCCATTATAGTTTCTTGCCGCATTTTTAATTTCTAGGTGGTTGAGGTGTTATTTCTTTTTGAATTGAACAAGTCTACCGGGATATCTGCATAGGTGGATGGGAAACCAATTGCAATTGCGCCAACGGGCCTGATTAACCTCAAGGTTACTCCAGGAATTCACACGGTGGTTGTTAAATTAGATGGAAAAGTTGCAGGCGTGAAAGTTGAAATCGAAGATGATAAGGAAAGCCCTGCAAAGGTAAAAATAGTGCAGGGCAAGTAAGCCATTATTACATCGCAACTAGATCCCAATTGATGCTGGGTGCGGGAAACTTTGGGTGCTTGTGCACTAGCGCGGGCAGATTCTCATCCTTGAAGTATTGCCCCACCCGTTCTTCAATTTGCTGGAATCTATCTTCGCAAGCCTGATGCGATAGGTTCGATACATCTCCCGCAATCCAGCGATTTCGTAGCTGTGCAATCTCGCATAACAGGGCTGCATAAATCTTCTGGTCCAAACGGTGATAGCAACGCGGGTGATTTCCGTGTTCAGTGCTCCAAAAGCTTTCTGCATACGCATCAGGATTACCAACTTCAATCCAATGAAATTGAGCATCCACAAAAAGGTTGCAGGCATTTGGGTTTTTCTTGCGCTTGAGAGGCGCCTTTTTTATCGCAGGAAGACTCTGAATATCTTCCGAAACTGAAATGTTGATAGCTAGCATGACCAATCCTTCCTGAATTCAGGTGGCTGGCGCATCCTTGCGCATGATATCAATTTCTATATTCATCTTACGCAGCGAACTACCTATTTGTTCGTAAGAATTCATGAATTATTCGTGTAATTATTATTAATTAAATAAAAAAGCTCTCTCCCACAACTATTGCAGGAGAGAGCTTTTGCTGAATATTAGCCGAAATCTATTACTTTACTTCGATCGCGTAAAGAGTTTCAAACCCTCGGATATAAATCTTTCCATTCGATATCGCAGGTGATGAAGTTATCTGATCAGGAAGCTTATTGGTCGCTATAATTTCAAACTTCGGGCCCGCCTTCACTACGGTTACCGTGCCATCTCTCGCTGCCAGGTAGATTTTACCATCAGCTAAAACAGGGGAAGCCCTATGGCGGGCGTTATGAGTTCGCTCGTTGTAAAGTTCTTTTCCAGTCTTGGCATCCATGCAAATAAGGAATCCGTTTTCCCTGCACAGATAAACCAATCCATCATGAACCAATGGCGAAGGTACATCCGGGGTGCTGGTGGGTCTGCGCCATACTTCGCTGCTATTGCCCATGGTGACCAAACCAGAAGCGCCTGGTTTCAAGCCAACCACTGGGCCATTCTTGGCGCTAGGTATCACAATTAGATCGCTGACTGCGACAGGTGAAGCAACAAACCTTAGGGTTTTGTTGTACTTATCTTTGGGGTTTAAGCCGCCTACACGCCAGAGTTCCTTGCCATCCGTAAGCGAATGGCCGGTTGCGTAATCGTTGCCATGCACGATCAATTGGGTTTCCTTGCCATTAGTCCAGATGGTTGGTGAAGCGTAGGAATGCTTGCATTCTTCAACGCCATCGCTGGGCCGATCAATTTTCCAGACTTCTTTACCAGTATTTTTATCAATGCAAATCACCTTGGCTCCGCCATCATGAATCAAGGTTTGGTAAAGTTTGCCTTCATGCAAAACGGGAGTGGAGTGGATTCCGAATTGGATCTTGAATGCGCCATACTCCTTCTGCATATCCATCTTCCAGACTTCTTTGCCTGAAAAATCATAGCAACCAAGGATACCAGCACCGACAAAAGCCCAGACATTTTTGCCATCGGTGGAGCACGATGCGGAAGCGCCATTGCCTTCATCCACCCTTACCTTGGAGCTACCTTTTGCCAATACATTTTTCCAAAGCTGTTTGCCATCGGTGCTAATGCAAATCAACACTTGGTCTTCGCCATCTACACTGGTAAGAAACATCTTGTCGTTCCAGATCACGGGTGTGGAACTGCCCATTCCAGGCATGGGTAATTTCCAAGCGATATTCTGCTTGTCGCTCCATGTTGAAGGGAGTTTGGTTTCTTTAGAGATTCCATCAAAGGATTGGCCGCGCCAGTTGGGCCAGTTCTCTGCTTTCGCAATCGAGGCGGAAACAATCAGGGAAACGCCTAATGCCCCAATTCGAATGGACTGTGATAACTTTTTGGAAATCCCTAACATTTGCAATACTCCTAGATTTTGAAAAACAAGGCATGTTTCAATACGCAGATATCCCATCATGATAACATTCTTTGGGTATCAAAGAAGACAAATATTGCGGGAGAACAAATAGAAGTAGGCTCCCTTAGTTCATAAACGAAATACAATCCTGAAACTGCAAGGAGTACAGGCAAAACTTCTCAATTCTTGCGAGAAAAATCTGTTAAGCCAACCCGGGATGATATAATTTGAAATAGTTGAGATGGGATAGTGCTGTATGATGATTTGCCTGCCTTTGGTTTGAAAGCAACCATATTTTTTCTCTTGGTTCGTTTTAGGGTGTGAAACATGATTGCAGTTCTTGCAAGTTTTTTTCTCTTGGCAATTCCCGGGCAGTCTACGAATCCAGTTCAAGTGGCAAGTCCCCTCGACACTTTCTTTCAAAAGGAAGTTTGGGCCAAGGTGGGGGAACGGACTTGCCTGCAGTGCCACAAACCCGGAGGCGAAGCCGAGGATAGCAAGTTTTTGCTTCGAGATCTGAAACGCAGCCAAGACCAGGCCGGGGATCTAAAGTATAATCGCGAGGCTTTTACCCGCATGGCCAAGTTGGAGGTGGAAGTGCACCAATCCAGGCTGTTGCTGAAAGTGGTTGGAAAACTAAAGCACGGAGGCAAAGAGCAACTCAAACCAGATTCCGTTGAATACCGTGTTGTCGCCGATTTTGTGGCCCGGATAAATACCCCCGCCAACACAAAACCTGACTTTGTTATAGACAAGAACCTACCCCCTTTTTTTCATTCAGTCAAAATGCTGGATGATCGGCAATTGGTGAGGCGTATCACGCTTTCACTTGCAGGCCGCCTTCCAAGTGATTCGGAGTTAGACACCATCGCCCGCCAGGGACTCAAGGCGTTGCCCACAATCATGGACACCGTTTTGAAGGAGGAGGCTTTTTACAACCGCCTGCGCGAGGGCTTCAATGATATCTTTCTCACCGTCGGTTATGATGATGTCCCGGAAAACGCCCTTTCCTATGAGCACTTCAGTACCACCCGGGGCTGGACCCAGAAATTTGACCTAAGCCACATCAAGGATGAGAAAGACCGGCGTCAGGCAGGCTATAAACTTGCAAATGATTACCGCAAGGCAATGCTTGGCGAGCCGATGAAACTCATCGAACACATTGTTCGCAATGATAAGCCCTTTACGGAAATCGTGACCGCAGATTACATTATGGTCACCCCTTTTACTTCCCGGGGTTACGGAATTTACGAGGAACTAAAGCCGAAATTCAAAGACCCAGAAGACCCGTTTGAATACATCCCAGTGAAGCTCAAGGCTCTTGTAGGTCGCAACCGAGTTGAGGATCAAGAATCTGCAACGGGTTTTTATCCTCATGCCGGCCTACTGGGGAATTTTCAATATCTGAAGCGTTATCCAACTACCGAGACCAATCGCAATCGCCAGCGCGCTCGGGTTTATTATCAGCATTTTCTGGGTATAGATGTGCTGGAACTTGCCGCCCGGGTTTCGGATGCCGCCGCCGCCTCTGCAAAATATCAGATCCCCACCATGCAGGCCTCCGAGTGTGTCGTATGCCACAAAACCCTAGATCCGGTGGCAGGTCTATTTCAAGACTACTGGAAATTCGAAGGGGTTTACGGGCGGCGCAAGGAAGGCTGGTTTAAGGACATGTTTGGCGCAGGTTTCGAGGGGGAAGACTTACCCGGCGGAGAACGCTGGCGCTCTCTGCAATGGCTTGGAGAACGCACTGCGAAAGACCCGCGCTTTGCCGTCGCCATGGTCGAGCATGCCTGGTATATCCTGACGGGTCGGAAGGTTCTGCTGCCACCTAAAGAACTTGCCGACCCACTTTATGCCGCCAAGTATCGCGCCTATCATGAGCAGCGCAAGCAGACAGAGGCAATTGCCGAGCGCTTTGCCAAGTCAGATTTTAATTTCAAAAGCGTGTTAAATGAATGGGTTGTATCCGACTTTTATCGTGCGGATGGTTTGGCCACGGTGGCAGCGGATCCTAAACGGCTTACGGAACTAGACGACCTGGGGTTGGTGCGCATGCTCGCCCCCGAACAAGTGGAGCGCAAGGTTGCCGCTGTCTTTGGCAAACCTTGGGGCCGTTTGACGGAACAAATGGCTATGCTCTACGGTGGCATTGACTCAAAGGAAGTTACGGAGAGGGCCACCGATCCGAGTGGGGCCATGGGTGCGATTCAACGGATTCTTGCCAATGATGTTGCCTGCAGGGAGACTGCCCTGGATTTTAGTCGCAAGCCTGCCGACCGCCTGCTTTTCCCCGGGATCGATACGGATGTGGTGCCAGGCAGTTCACCCGAGGCGGATGCGAAAATCAGGCGTGCGATTGTGCATTTGCACCAGCGGGTACTGGGGCGCTTTGATAAGGTTGATTCGCCCGAAGTCACCCGAAGTTTCCAACTCTTCGCAAGTATTGTCAGTGATGCTGCTGAGCGCAAGAACTTCGAAAAACAAGAGATTTACTCCTGCCGCCAAAACCTCATCGAACCAGTTCCTGATCCAAAATATACGGTGCGTGCGTGGCGTAGCGTGATTACCTACCTGTTGCGCCAGTCTGAGTTTCTTTATGAATAAGCGAGACCAATTATGAGAAGAGATTTCCTGAAACTGTGTGGATTGGCGGGTATTGGTATTGCCTGCCCTGGTGGACTTTCTTC
>CAMDHK010000075.1 GCA_945897965.1 Candidatus Kuenenia stuttgartensis
GGTGTATCATTGGCTGCAGTGACATTCACAGTTGCGGTAATCGCCGTAGCTGACTCAGCACCATCGTTATCTTTAGCGACTGCGGTAAAGGCATTGAGTATGCCATCGGCATCGGCTGCCGGGGCCCAGTACGCTTTATTGGTTGCATCAACGGTCGCATTGGTACTTGCGTTCCAAGCGGTAGCATTTGCTGAATTGGTACCGATTCTGAGTGTACCGGAAGTGACCGACTTAACCACAAAAGCGGTGGCACTACCATCGACATCGGCTTCGTTGCCTTGGGCTAAAAGATCCGCCAGAGTAATTTCAACGGTGGTATCTTCATTGGTGGTATCGACCGCAGCAGTAAATGATGTGAAGGTGGGCAAATCATTGTTACCGGTAATGTTGACGGTAACATCCTGAGAGGCCGTACCGCCATTGCCGTCAGAGACTGAGACGGTAAATACCGCAGTGACCTTCTCACCATCTGCTAGAAAATCAAGCGAACCCTCAGCGATGGCGTAATTCCAGTTGATAATGCCGTTATTATTGTTGCCATCAGCCGGTGCGATCGTAAACGCTGCCTCAAAAGTTTGTTGCTGGGCAGTAGTGATTGTGAGTGCTGCTCCGTCGGCTTTGAGTGCCACCACCGACTTGGTGGCCTCTGTTGCTGTAGGCCGATCCGTTAGATCGAGGTCTGTAAATGCTATCGAGCCTGTGTCGCTTAGACCCGGTGTGACGGTGGATGCCGAGATGACTTGCAAGGCGACGTAATAGATGGAGAGATTATCCGTAGCACCTCCCCATACACCCCCTGAATGTAAAGCCCCAACCAAGTGCCCCAGACCGCCCGGCGTCGCTGACCATGGTCCATCGCTCGTGGGCCATGCCGGCGGCACGCCTGGAAAACCATTACCTGTACCTGTACCGTTGTATGCATCCCAAATGGCGGTGAAGTCAGCGTAGGGGCCGGTTGTGCCATTGGTTATCAACCCGGCGTCGGTGTAAGTAGTTCCAGACCAGGGCAATGTGTAACCAGTGCCCGCAGCAATTTGAGAACTGACACCGCCCTCGCCATTCATGGTGGGCAGCGCCAGATGAACGCCATTGAGGGTAGCGTAACGGTAGGTGTCGGTAGTGCCGAATTGTCCATCAGAGTTGGCGACCGTGGTGTTGCTCACACCCGCAAAGTTATGGTTGAACAGTGTGTCTAATACGTCATGGGAAGTCCAATCACCAGAGTCAGAGGTACTGCCATTACCATTGAAGGCGCTACCATCGCCATCGCGGTCCCAGTAGTAATACCAGTTGCCCTCGACCTGCACCGGAGCAATCAGTTGGCCGAAGCTGCCCAAGTTGATGACGGACTGTCCGGCCAGACTGTTCAGGGCATTGACCAATGGCAGAGCGCCCACAACATCTATGGCTGTAAGCATTGGTGCATCATTAACTGCAGCGATATTCACCACAACTTGAATTGCTGTAGAAGATAATAGAGACCCATCAGAGGCTTTGACTGTGAAAGCGGAAAGGGTACCGTTGGCATTGGCTGCGGGGGTCCAGACCAAGGATTCACCAGTGGAAAGAATCGTGGCGCCTGCAAAAACCGCAACGCCATTCTTAGTTAATGTGCCACTGTTGACCGATTCAATACGGAAGGAAATCGGATCCCCGTCTGCATCAGATTCATTTGCTGCTGCTACCAAAGTGGCGTAAGTGATGGTGAAAGGGCCATCTTCGCTTGCGCCTGTAAGGGTGTTAATTATGGTAAGGGTGGGTGCATCATTTACCGCAACAATATTCATACTAACAGTAGCAATTGCAGAAGATGCAGAGCCATCCGATGCGGTTACCGTAAAGGTTTTGATTCCATTTTCATTAGGTGCAGGAACATAAGTTAAATTGCCAAGATTAGCCAAAGCAATAACCTGCCCCGCAGAAACATCAGCACCTGAAAGCTTTAAGGTTCCGGTTGCAGGAAGAGTTACAATGGTGATGCTTACCAAGGGGTTGTTTTCTAAATCGGAATAAGCATTGGTGAAATTGGCAGCGCTGAATGTAACATTGTTATCTTCGGTGCCGTTTACAGCAATAGCAGGAGAAGAAGCATCTACATATAAGACCTGAATCTTGATATTTGCCAGATTTACAGGATTATAGTCCGAATTTATGGTCCAAGTGTTGACGCCCCCTGAGACATAGGAGGGTAGAGGGCCAAAAAACTCGGTGGATACGGAGGTATAGGCGCCATTTGTACCCGTTGCGTTAAAATCCATCTGCCCAACTACAACTCCATTTAATTTTAAATATACATGGGCATATGCACCATTTGAACTTGGCCAGTAGGTGCTGAAATCCGTGGTGAATTTAACACCATTAACAGTGACCCCAGCAGGAATAGCTTGTGTCTCTGAAAAAGAAACTGCAGAATTTGTACTAATAGAAGCCGATGGAGTGGCCACAACAATTCGATTAGGCGATAGCGTTGGTGCAAAGTTACTCGTGTTTAATAGCACGCTGACATTATTAGAGTTACGATTGGCAACTACGAGGTCGGGTTTGCCATCGGTGTTGAAATCTGCAGATGCCAAAGTCAAAGGACTCGTGCCAACAGCAAAAGTAACCAATGCTTTAAAGGAACCATCGCCATTGCCGTTTAGCACTGCAATCGTGTTGGCATTAAATTGGGGAAGTTGCAAATCGAGGAACCCATCGCCATTAAGGTCGGTAACAATACCAGATCCGCTAACGAGCGGGGCAGAAAACGCCTGTGCAGCCTTAAAGGTGGCGTTACCATTGCCTAACAGCACCTTAACAACATTCAATTCGATGCCAGCGATGTCGGAAATACCATCCCTGTTAAAATCTGCAACAGTAAGTGGCCCCGTGATGCCGATGATTGAATTCGAGGTAAAGCTGCCGGTGCCGGTGCCAAGAAAAAGAATGTTTCCTGAATCAGTGTTAACAACGATATCCATTTTGCCATCGATGTTGAAATCTCCCAGCACAATGCTTCTAGGAAAAAGGTTAGTCGATAATAGAGTTGGATTTTTGAAGGTGCCATTCCCATTGCCAAGGAAGATACTTACATTACTGCTGAATAGATTGGTGGTCAGAATATCGATTCTACCATCACCATTCACATCGCCTGTGATGACAAAGTCAGGTGAAGTGGTTCCAGGAGAATTGGCCTGATCTTGACGATTAAATGTGCCATCACCCCAACCAAGAAGGATTGATATGGATTCGCCACAGAAATTAGTGGTGACAAAATCAACCTTGCCATCACCATTAAAATCGCCTGAACCAAGCCAGTTGGAGTAGGAACCGGTGGCGGTATCTATTCTGGATCTAAAGGTGCCATTACCATTGCCAAGGAATACAGAAACACGATCGTTCCGGGGGCCATTAGTATAATCGGGATACCCGATATTTTGAACAACCATATCCTGCTTACCATCGTTATTTACATCAACGGTGATCACCTTGCCGCCTTGGTTCCATGTAGGAATTGTGGTTTGCGGCAAAAAGTGCAAAGGAGTGATATATTCGAAGGCGCCAATGCTGGACGCCGTGGTAGAACGGCTGTACCCGCGCTGATCCAAACCGTTGATGGGCGAGGCATTACTTATGGAAGCATTACCTGCGCCGATAGCAAAACTGCCTGCACCCAAAGCCATGGTGGAAGTAGGGCCGCCGTTGTTTTGCAGGGCACCAAGATTAAGTTGGGCGGTGGTAACCGTGGTAGCCCCGGTCAGAGTTCCATTAGTAATTAAGTTGTTGGTTGATGAACCGGGTTGGTTGCCAGAGAAATCCCCACCGCCAGTACTATTAGCAAGGATGGTGTTGGAAATGTTGAGGGTGCCACCGTTAGCCCAAATGCCACCGCCGGAAACTGCGGAATTGCTGGCAATAGTGGTATTAGTAATATTTAGGGCGGTATTATTAAAGATACCACCGCCACTGCCTAGGGTTGCGGTATTACCAAAAATGGTGGAATTAAAAATGGAGAGGGTGCCGTTATTAACGAAGCCGCCCCCGGCGTTGGCAGCGGTATTTCCGGAGATTGTGGAATTTGTGATGGTGATGGTGCCGTCGTTATTAATGCCAGCGGCATGGTTGGCTGAATTGTTGCCGGAAATAGTGGTATTAGAAATAGTAAGGACAGCAGAAGTATTGTTTTGGATACCGGCACCATAACTTGAAGAACCAGTTACAGAATTCCCTGTGATAACGGAACTGGAAATGTTGAGGGTGCCGGAGTTAATAATGGCGCCGCCCTTGCCAGAAGTGTCAGTGGTTTTGGCACCGGAAACAGTTACACCCGAAATCGAAAGATTGCCACCGGAAGCGATATTGAAAATACTAAAATTGCGGTTGGTATTGCCATTATTACCGCTGATGATAAGCGAAGAAACCCCAGGCCCCGTAATGGTTAGCGAACCTGCGCCTAAAGTTGCTAAGATCGTTGGAAGGGCAGCAGACCCCAGAGTAATCGTGCTGGCGCCATTCGTAAACAACGAGGAAGCGAAAATAATCTCATCGTTGGCTGAGGTTGCATTGGCAGCTTCAATTACTTGCCTTAATGAACCTTCGCCTGCATCTGCAGTGGTGGTAACAGTAAATTGAGCAAGCGTAAGATTGGCACTATCGTAATCAATTGCGCTAGCAATAAAAGTATTTGAAACTTGCCCGACTTGAAATTCAAGAACTTCATCCCCACCTTTGCCGGTTAAATTACTACTTGCCGCAATATCGGCTTGCGTAATACTTGCGAACTGCTCTACAAACGCTTTGCCCGCATCCGTGTTTGCTATCGAACAACCATAAAGAAGAATATCAGCATCTGGGGTTAGGGATTTGCCCCATGATGCAACCTGCATTGCACTGGAAGTTAAAGCTGTGGAATCGAACGCCTGATTTCCGAAATACAATACGCCATCATCACCATGGCTGATAATCCTAAGCACTGGCACATTGGCAAGGCCTTCAAGCGCAGTGGTAATCTGGCTGACCACATCGTGGTTACCATCGATCGAAACAACCAACGAACCTTTTAATTCGTTCGCGGGAATGGTTGCAATAAGCGAGGAATCAATAAGGACAACGCCTTTGGTAGCAGCAGCCTGCAAAGCAACAGCATCGAGTTTGTTTACCGATTGAAAAGTTGAAGCAGGAAAATTTAAAGAATTATTAGAGCAAAAATATACTTGATTTGCACGATAGTCGGTTAAGTTTTGTAGAAGGCTAATGTCATCAACAATCGTGATTGAGTTTGCAGCACAGTTGTTATCTAAAACAGCATTGCCCAAATCGTGGAGGGCGGGAATGGCATTAGCATCAGGGGTGAGTCTAATTTCCAAAAGTTCAACTGAAAGGCGTTTTGCCTTAGGATGTTTTGAATTGGCTAAAGATTCAAAATCGAAAAACGATTTGAACCATTGCTTCAATTTATATTTATGCACTTAAACCTACTTTTTAGAAGCTCTCGACCCGAGAGAAAAAAATTTCAAACTGAATTTAAGAAAACTCGAACGCTAAAACCTATCTAATTATCGTCCAAATTGCGAATTAAAAAGCTAAAATCACTTAAAATAAATCTATTTGCTATTTTTTGTATCAAGCCATCTAAAAAATCCGAAATACTTATCTAGACTGCTACTAATGGAAACATGAAAAAATCAAAAATAAATGCACTTATCTTTCAAAATTTGAAGAAGAATCAAAAAGTTTCGTCGAATCAGCTTGGTTTTTGATAATTGGGCAATAAAACAGACTAAAATTATCGAAAAAAGCAAAAAAAACACCAAGAGTTAATCTCTTTGTGCACAAATAAACAAACGACTTCTAATAAACCAACCCTAATAATTAGACCAAAGAAACATTTTCTGGCCGCTAAACGTTCAAATCGACTTAGATTATTCAGGAAACCAGCAAAAACCCATGCCTCCCTAAGCGCCCCATCGCTCCATCGTGCGGTTGAAATTTTCGTTTTTAACTTCATTTAACAATTCGATAGTTCATTTCTTAGGGTTATCACTCTGGGTTGGAGTTCAAAAGCGGTACTGAGCAGGTAATTAATCCAAGAAAAAATTACCCAAAATCTGGGATCTCGCAGCTGAAAATAGATTAAATTCAATCTTAGATTCAAAAATCGAATTAGGCTTCGCAGCCGAGTTTGATAGCTGGCTTGAAAGACTAGCATGAAAAAGCCATTAATGGCAGAGCAGACAACAAAGAATTGATGTACAAAAACCTTTGCCACACCTATAGAAAATTGAAAATGTTATTAGTAATGAAATGTGTCGGGTTTAGTTATGTTTCGTTTTATCAAAGTTGTTTTACGATAATTTAGCCACATAATTTGATGGTTCTTTTGCTGATGGACAGTTCCAATAAATTGTTTTACCATAAATTCATTAAGTTTTTATTTTTAATGGAATTATCTATGATGAAGAAAATGTTTTTAATGGCTTTGATGGCCAGTCTTGTTGCTTCTATTTTAATGGCTCAGGACGAAAAGCCTGGAAAATTTGAAGTTATAGATCTTGGTAAAGGAATTAAGCTGGAGATGGTTTTTATTCCTGCAGGAAAATTCAAGATGGGTTCGCCTGAATCTGAAAAAGGGCGACAAAAAAATGAAACTCAACATGAAGTGATCCTTACAAAAAGTTTTTCGATTGGAAAATATGAAGTAACGCAGGAACAGTGGGAAGTTCTGATGGGTAAAAATCCAAGCGTTAATGTTGGGCCAAAATTACCTGTCACGAATGTCTCCTGGGTTGAATGCCAAGAATTTATTAAGGTTTTGAGTTCAAAAACTAAAGGGGAATACCGGTTACCTACTGAATCTGAGTGGGAATACGTATGCAGGGCGGGTACAAATACTGCAACTGCCTTTGGTGAAACCATCACAAGCAAAGATGCTAATTATGATGAGTCGAAAATAAACAAACCTGTTCCAGTAGGTAGTTACAAACCCAATGCCTTTGGCTTGTACGACATGCATGGCAATGTCTGGGAATGGTGCAGTGATTGGTTTGCAAATTACCCTGAAGGCCCATTATTAGATCCAGTAGGACCAAAAGAAGGTGTTCGCCGTGTTATAAGGGGCGGGTCGTTCAACTATTTTTATGTTTCGAATATTCGCTCTTCTTATCGAGGGGATTTTAATCCGCCCGGTAACCGGACTATTGGTATTGGTTTTCGATTGGCAAAGACAAATTAATTGCTGTTATCATCTTTTAAAGTAGTTCGATAATTTAAATTCTTACAAAAGATGAAACAATGGCGGTTGACTTCGAAATATTTCTAAAACGATTACTTGATTCTGGAATATTAACAGAACAAAAATTAAGTGCTGTTGATGAGACAAAAACTCGCCATCAAAATGTTGAATCTTTTATCCAGGATTTGATCGAATCCAAGTTGCTGACCAAATTTCAGGCAGAACAAATAATTGCTGGCAAAGGCGACAGTCTTACTTTTGGCAAGTATATCATTCAGGAAAAACTTGGTGCAGGTGGTATGGGGCAGGTTTATAAAGCGTACCACCCTGAGGTTGCTAAATTAGTTGCAATCAAAGTAATTCTTCCTCAAGGGAAGTTCGATACGGAATCTATTAAGCGGTTTGAAAGGGAGGTAAAAGCTTCAGAAAAGTTGGTTCACCCCAATATTATTGCGGTGCTGGATTCCGGGCGTATTAATGACCAGCTCTTCATGGTGATGGAATTAATTCAAGGTAAAGATCTTTTTGAACTAATCAATGAGAAGGGGAAGCTTTCTATTAAAGAAGCCATTGCCTACATCATTCAGGCTGCAAGGGCCCTTGAACATGCTCATGCGAATGGGGTGATACACAGAGATGTAAAGCCTGCAAACCTAATTGCAGATTCGCAAGGGCTTTTGAAAATAGTTGATATGGGGTTGGCAAAGATTCACGCAGGAGAAAATGAAGATATAGTGTCTATGCTGACTACTAATACTGCGATCATGGGTTCTGCCGATTTCATGTCGCCTGAACAAACAGTTTCTACAAAAAATGTCGATGCCCGGACTGATATTTATAGCTTGGGCGCAAGCTTTTATTTTCTGCTGACTGCGAAGGTGATGTATCCGCAGAAAACTACTTTTTCGAAGTTGATCGCCCATAGGCAGTCTCCGATTTCGTCTTTAAAATTAATATGCCCCGATGTTTCACAAAAGCTTGATGATGTTTATACAAAGATGGTTGCGAAGAAGGTAGAAGATCGATACCAAAGCATGACGAAATTGATTTTAGATTTAGAAGCATTGGAAAAAGAATCTGAAGCCCAGAATCGTTTGAATCAAGACGCAGCTTTAAATCCATTCCAAGTTAATGGCGTTAATTTTCTTGACCTCGATGACATTTCGATAAAGCCAAAAAAGAGCGCAGGGAGATTTGCGAACAAAAAGATTGCCATGTTTTGCGCAGGCCTATTTGTTGCTATGGGTTTGCTTTTGGCCATGCTTTTTATCCCTAAGAATACTTGGGTAAAAAATGATCCCAACAATACCGACGATGCCCAAGAAGCTTTTCTCGAACCACCTTTTGACAACAACCAAGCTCAGGTAGCGCAACAAGCCTTGGCCAAAACTTTAAGCTTGGCGGTTGAAACTACCGTAGATCTCGGTAATGGAATTAACCTTGCGATGATATTAATTCCGCAGGGGAAATTTATAATGGGTTCCCCTCTTTCAGAACCGGGCCACAAGAGTGATGAAGCCCAGCATCAGGTTGTTTTCTCTGGGCCGTATTTCATTGGGAAGAATGAAGTTACCCAAGAGCAATGGGAAGCTGTAATGGGGGATAACCCTAGTCAAATAAAGGGCGCTAAGTTGCCCGTTACGAATATCTCTTGGCTTGATTGCCAGAACTTTATCAGCAAATTAAATGATAAGACCGAAAGTAATTATCGGTTGCCTACGGAAGCAGAGTGGGAATTTGCGTGTCGATCTGGTTCGAAATCTGCATACAGCGTTGGGGATAAAATCACGAAGAATTATGCTAATTATGAAAATGTTAAGGGCGGTGCAAAACCAGTCGGTAGTTACAAACCTAATGCCTTTGGTTTGTACGATATGCATGGCAATGTCTGGGAGTTTTGTTCTGATTGGTATGGTGCATATTCAGCCGGCAAATCTTTAGATCCGATGGGCATTAGGAATGGTCGCGATCGGGTGTTGCGAGGCGGATCGTTTTTTGTTGATGGCCTTTTACTTCGTAGCTCAACCCGGGATCTCGTCGCACCTGATTTTCATAATGTTGTGATTGGCTTCCGCCTTGCAAAAACAAATTAAGCTTTAAATGCAACTCTTCAGGTATTCACGTTCGATATTAGCGCTGCAACATTAATGCTATCTTTCCTTTGTTGGTCTTATGATTGTTTTGCTGCTTATAATAAAGTTGTATCTGTTTTGAGAAACTTCATTAAATTGTTGGTTTCGTTTATTTGGTTTTCTTTTGGAAGAGAGATTTTCATGGATACTTTCGAGAATGCATCGCCACCTCATGAGCAACCTGAAAAAGTTCTCGCCAAGTGCTGGGAATGTGGCGAAATGAAAATGTGCTTTGAGCATATCGTTTGTTGTACCGGTACTCGTTTTCATACATGCCCTGCCTGCAGGGTGCTCATAAATCAGAAGGTTTCATGAATAATCTTGATCATGAATTCTTTATGAGGCGGGCCATCGAACTTGCTTTGAATGTTCCCAATGTTCCTTTTGGTGCCTTGATTGTAAATCGTGACACCGACGAGATTCTGGCTGAAGGTTGGAACAAAACTAACATCAATCCAACATGGCATGGCGAAATAGATGCAATCAACCAACTTGCATTGCATCACAATTCTGCTGATTATTCAAAGTTGGTTTTGTACACAACGGCTGAGCCTTGCCCTATGTGTCAGGCTGCAATTCTTTGGGCAGGCATTGGCATGGTGGTGTTTGGTACTTCGATAAGATTTTTACAGAGTAACGGTTGGCATCAGATTGATATTCTTGCCGACGAAGTGGTTCGCCGTAGTCCTCATTGGCATTGTGAGCTGATAGGTGGCGTTTTGGAAAAAGATTGCAACGCACTTTTTCAGTGATGTAATGAATGATAGCTTTGGCCATGCCGAGCTTAAGAAATATTTAGCGGGTTATATTTGTTATGCCTCAATTTGAACGCTACCTAGGAATTGATTATTCGGGGGCTCAAACTCCTGTGGATAATCTGCCTGGCTTGCAAGTTTATGAAGCCACCCTTAAGCGACTTCCCTGCGAAATAAAACCCACGCAAAGCGTAATTGGGCCGTTAAAGAAAAAGCATTGGTCACGCAAGGGCATTGCAGAATTTCTCGCCCGTGAACTTCAAGAGGGGCCTTGTACCCTTGTTGGAATCGACCATGGGTTTTCATTTCCTCTCCCTTATTTTAATCAACATTTCTTGCCACATGATTGGCATAAATTCTTAGATGATTTTCAACAACATTGGCCTACTGATTTGGATCATATGAAAGTTGATTTTATTCGTAATGGCATCGAGGGGAATGGGTGTGCGCGCATGGGGAATTCCCGTTGGCGCAGGTTGGCAGAGCAGCGCTGTGGTGCAAAGTCGGTCTTTCATTTTGATGTGCAGGGTTCGGTTGCTAAGTCCACTCACACAGGGTTGCCTTGGTTGCGGTTTTTACGCCAGCAGTTGGGGGAAAGATTACACTTCTGGCCTTTTGATGGTTGGGAACCGCCGTTAGGGAAATCGGTTATTGCAGAAGTTTATCCTTCCTTATGCAACAAGAATTATCCTAACAAAGGTGTTAGTTCGCATCAGCATGATGCCTATTGTATAGCGAGGTGGATGAGGGAGAGTGATTTGGCAGACAATTTGTCAGCCTTTTTTCAACCTGAATTAAGCGCATCAGAAATAAAGCAAGCCGATATTGAAGGTTGGATTCTAGGTTTAGTTTAACGGAAAGAAGAAGAAATTTTTCATGGCTAAGAAGTGTTTATACTAGGGCTTCGAAAAGTTTAATGCGGGCGGATTGCCATCTGCGTTTTACTGTTCGAACTGAGATGTCCAAAAGTTTGGCTGCATCTTCCTGGGTGAGTTCTTGATACCAGAGCAAATCAACCACGTCCTTTTCTTCTTCTGGAAGGCTCTCTACGAGAAGATGAAATTCAGACCATTTTTCCAAATCTACCAAGGCTTCGGTTTGCTTACTAATATCGCAAATATTTTGAAAAATCAATGAATCAGAATGATGGTTTGCTGCAAAATTACTTTCAGCCTTATACTTGCGCACCAAGTCAATTAGTTCTCTGCGGATTTGCACTGCTGCAAGATTTATGAAATGCCTGGGTGATTCCACCTTGCAGCATTGCAGTGCACGGTGCAATCTGATCATCGCATTTTGAAAAATATCATCAGTTTGCTCCCACCTGCGAATGGCTGGGAATCGATGAAACATTCGACGAGTTAGGCGAATCAAGCTGCTGCTAGATTGCTGGATTAGATTGGAGCAATCCAAAGGGCTTTGCAAAGTGTGCAAATCCTTTGGGATATCGGGGCCATTGGGCTTGGCTTTTTGGAGCATAAATTCCAGCATTGTTTGGGCAATTAGAATCTTCAAATAAATATAAACCATAGTTGGAATAATATCAACTAATAAACATCATTTTTAAGTTTCATTAACTGTTGCAGGGTAATGATTTACGACCGCTAAGGATGGAGGTCGAAATGTTGATTAAATTGGGCCAAGATAGAATCGACAACTGTATTGAGATTAACAAACACAATTAATTTAGAGTGAAAAAATCAAAAACATAAATGCGTTAAATGATATCGAACTACTTCAGGCTAAGGTGTATTTTGAACTCTAGTTTGCGACTGCAGTATGAAAGTTAGAGGTATAATCACTTAGGTGGTATCTTTTGCCAATTCATTTTGCTTAATTGTTCATCCCAAAATAAAATTCCTTTTTTGGGAACTTTTTAAGAATAGCTGACTCTAATCTATTATCCATTTCTTGCGGTTTTTGAGTCAGCTTGGAAAATTGAACCACACTAATCAACTTCTGTTCTTTTAGGAGCAGGTTATGAGAAGTAGCATTGCTATGTTTTTCACTATTACATCATTTTCTATGATTGAAATTAACTCATTAATCTGAGATAACTTCTCCGCCCGCCATGGTAACCAAGGCTGCAAAAGTTACGATTTTAATATTTTCATTAATGTAACGGACGGAACCATCTGCAAAGGATGCATTCATTCCACCCGAATGGAAGGAGTAAGCCTCCTGATTGTTTGTGCAGTTAATTACACAGGCTTCTGAACATATTGTCCCATTTTTGTTAAACCCATGAACCGGACTACCACCGCCGGGGTCTGCCCAAGCTGCACCGGATGTAATTCCATTTATTACGTCAGTATTTTTACACATAGTCACACTATAAACATCTGCTTGCCCAATCACTTTGCCAGAAATGTAGTGCTTGGGTCTTCCCCCGGATTCATAGACCAGAAAGCTATTGGAAGTTCCATCGCTAATTTCGCTAATAGCTGTTCCGATACCTTGCCCATTTAATACCGCCGATTTAGATATGTTTTGCGCAACTCCTAACCCGTTATTTAAGCAAAACAACAGGAAATTTCCAGTTAACCCACCGGGAACAGTGTAATCACTGATTGCAGCATTAATATTTTTATTATCCAACGCAGGGCGGTTCTCATTTTCAGGGGAAGAAGGGCAGATGAAGGTTTTCACTTGAGTTTGTGTGGCGTTATAATTTAAGGGATCGAACCAGTTTTTATCCATCCTGTATTGGTTGTAAATATTTTGCTGTTCGATGTAGGGTAGGATAAAAACTGGCCAACTGTGCAAAATAATATTAGTATTGGCGAGTGGAAACCTGTTGTATACAGAATGATAGTTGTGTAATGCTGCAGCCATTTGTTTAAGATTATTTGTACATGTGAGACGGCTGGCGGCTTCCCGGATTTTTTGTACAGATGCAATTAGCAAGCCAATAAGGATTGCTATAATTGCGATCACCACCAAAAGTTCGATGAGGGTGAAGGCTTTTGAGATGCGTTTTTGTGTGGCCATGAAATATCGCCTTTTTATTCTTTATCTAATGCTTTACCTTTCTTTAAATGCGATAAAAAATCATTCAGGGGCCATTAAATTTATTGTAAAAAGTTTATTTACTAGAAGATTAATACCTTTAGACACTGAAGAACACTTAGACAACTAATAACACTCATTTACGCCAAATCGTTAATTAGAGATAAAATGCTTTTGTTGTTTAATAATCTCCTACCACTTGGCCATCGTTAAAAGATATAAGCTGGCAAAGGGCAACTATGTTTAGTTTGGTTGTGAGGAAGACTACTCTGCCATCTGCAAATAGTGTGTTTGCACCTCCGGTATGAAAAGCGTAAATTTCGTTGCCATTGACAGCGTTTACGCAGACAGGGCCATTCCATGAGAATCCTTTGCCTGATGTTGGATCTAATCGAATGCCATTAAGAGCGATAACATTTTCTCTGTCGCCCCACCCAGCGCAGGCGTTTACCCCTGAGGTCTTTTTTCCTAATTGGTAAACATCTGGTCTACCAGCATCTTCGCCGACCATAACGGTATTGGATGAACCGTCAATTATTTCGCCTATACGGTGAGGTTTGCTGTCTTGAAGCACGCCAAATCTATTGGTGTTGTTAAAGGTTCCTGCTGTAATCAGGTTGTTTTGTTGCAACCATGTTATCAAGTTCATTTGAATATCAACAAAAGGGGAATAATCTGAGGGGCCAGAGGAAGCGTTAATAATGGCTGGTAAATAGGCTTTTATCGAGTAAGTGGTTAAGGTTTCACCCCGTGGAGTGCTGGGGCATTGGAATGTTGGAATTTTGTTTTGGACTACTTGCTGGTTAGAAAATCCAGAAGTATTCAATGCGGTGTTATACCAATTCCGAGTCCAATCATATTGCTTGAAAAGATTTTCCTGTTCAAGTTGGGGCAGAATATAAAGGCCCCATCCATGGATTGGGGAAATGGGGGTTGGGTTTACCTGCCCGCCTCCTCCTGGTGGAAAAGAGTTAAAAACATCATGATAATTTTGGATTGCTAATCCAATCTGTTTTAGGTTGTTAATACATTTCAGACGGCTGGCTGCTTCGCGGACTTTTTGAATAGCAGGAAGTAGCAATCCAATTAGAATTGCAATAATTGCGATCACCACCAAAAGTTCGATGAGGGTGAAGGCTTTGTGTTGAATTTTGCTTCTGGGCGAAACAAACATTAGAGAACTCCTGGGCGTAATAGAATCTGTCAAGGATCGAGTTTCAAGTTAGAAAATTCCACAGTACCTGGCGAAAAATTATCTCCTGAAGAGAGGTGTATTATCAAGGAAGATTTTTGTGATGAATTATGTAAAGATTTAAAGGAACCCCTAGAAACTTCGAGATCATCGATAAGAAATTGGAAGCTGGAATCTTTCAATATAAGCTTGCAATGAAGGAGCTGATTGATTTCATAGGGGATTTGCTTATCGATTAAAGGATCTTTACCATAACCATAAAGTCCGATGGTTCTGGTGAATCCTTCGTTCCCTATATGAATTAATTTTCGTTCGGACTTATCCTCGGTATTGTTGTTTAGGATCAATCTTGCTCGAAGGCCATTAATCACTTTCAGATCAAATTGCAGGGTGAAGTTTAAAGGCAAAGGTTCCTTAAAGGAAAGGTTGCCGACACCGTCTCCCAGAAATAATCCTTCACGTGGTTGAGACCAGCAATTTTTTTTAGGGTTGGCCCAGAACTCAATGAGATTGAGATGGGAATTCAGAATAGCAAGGTTTTCGGGTGTAAGAGGCCTCGCAGGTTTTGAGCGGACAATGTCCATCCCCTTGGGTGATTTAAGCAGGAAGGTGTACCAATAAGTAGTTAAGCCTAGTGCAATAAAAGAAAGGGAAAAGAGTGCAAGGAGAATAGCTTTTTTGCGGTGGATATTTTTATTTATGGAACTGAGTAGGGATTCTAAATCGAGTGCTAGTGGAATTGCAGAGGAATATCTTTTGTTTGGATCTTTTTGGATGCAGGCGAGCAAAATGCGTTCTAGTTTTTTAGGAATTGCTGGATTCAGAAGCCTAATAGATGGTGCAGGTTGATTCATTATTTGTTGAATTAGTTCTTGGGGGGAATCAGCATTAAAGGGGAGTTTGCCTGTAATTAGGTGAAACAGGGTGATGCCAAAGCTCCAGATATCCGAAGAGGCGTTTGGGGCAGCGCCTTGGATTTGTTCGGGCGAGGCAAAATGAATTGAACCAACATTAGCATCCGGTGATTCAGAGTTGATGTACAATGAATTACCAAAATCGTAGATTTTCGGTTCAAGATTATCTGCCAAAAGAATATTCGAGGATTTGAGATCACGGTGAATGATGCCATGCTCGTGGGCATGATGCAATGCGAGGGCGATCTTATGAAGGATGGTGATTTTTTGGATTAGTGTAAGATTTTTATTGTTTATGGCCTCGGTGAGGTTGCCTGATTCCACGAATTCAGAAATCATTAAGAAAGTGGAATTTAACTCAAGAATATCGTAGAGGGGTAAGATGCCCAAGTGTTTGAGGTTGCCTATTTTTCTTGCTTCTTCAAGTAACTCGAGCTTTTTCTGTTCAGGAAGTGCGCCGAATTTTTTAGCGGACTTAATTGCAACGAAGCGATGGAGTTGCAGATCCCAAGCCTTATAAACGATGCCATGCCCGCCTGTGCCGAGTATTAAATCAATGCGGAAGCGATCTTTAATAACGGATTGTAATGTTAAGAATTCGAAAATTTCAGTAATGGGTTCAGCGGTATCGGAGTCGATGGGTTCGTTCCAGATGGAAGCGCGTAATGCTTTGATTCCTTTTTTTACTTGGGCAAGAAGGTGGGGGTATTCTTTGCATAAATCTTCTGGAGAAATGGAAAGTCCTTTTTCGAATTCCTCTTCCCAATAAAGAAGAAGATCAGAAAGGACTTCCTCATCTTGGGTGTTTTGTGCCATGCTTTAAAGACTCAATTAAGAAACTGTAGTAAATACCTACCTTAATATAATGCGAAAAACATGGGAGTGATGGGCCAAAAGTGTTGGAAAATTAAAGAAATG
>CAMDHK010000076.1 GCA_945897965.1 Candidatus Kuenenia stuttgartensis
TTATTAATCTGATAACAACGAATTCTATGTGCGATCAATGGATTAGGCATGCCTAACTGTGCGGTTAATAACCGCTGCTCGGTTCCCTTATAGACAAACTTGTACCAGTCTTCTCCCGATTGGCCGACTTTACCATTGTCAAAAAACTCTACATCATCGGCACCACCCAAGATCTCCCAGGTGCGTATTGCATTTCCAGGAGCAGGGCTCAATTCAATCGTTTGAGCAAGTTCAGGCAAATCATTTGGCTCGTATTCAAATACGGTACGCTGGTCGTCCTCATCTTTGGAATTAATAACAAATGGTGTTACTTGAATTGTCATCAGGGCCTTGGTGCCTTCAGGCCAAGCGGTGATTTTAGGCAGGGGAAAAAGTTTAGGTGTATTACCTTTTTCTCGCCAGCGTATGCTTGCATTCCCAATAGGGTCTTCGTCAACCACGGGTGTAATCCGAAGCGTGTACTTGCCAGAAACAGGTGCTCGGTATGTCGTATAAACATCGCCATCAAGCGCATGAAGAATCTTGCGCCAGTTGGCTGCGGCGGGCACTCCTTCGGGTGATTGCCATTCAACTGCAACGCGCCCATTAGCAGGCAATTTGGAAGGCTCATTAATGCGGACGGAAATCTCAACTGCTTCCCCCGCTTTAAGATCGTGAACCTGCTGCATGGCATCAACAAGAACCACAGGCCCTGCTTTAATCTGCAATGGTTTAATCAACAACAGCATCGATAGTGCTAGCAAAAAAAAGAATCTGGCCATATAAAATAAGCTCCGAGGATAGTTACATCTGGCAATCACGATGTCAGGCAGGCAGAATTCATCTTAAAAGAAGTATTGGTGAAATGCCAGAAAAGATACTGCATCGATATAGGATAGTTGAATTTTTGCAGTAATATGCCATGATTCCATTAAGCTAATATGCCGATCATTTAACCTCAGGGCCAAAGGAGCCAAACATGATAACCAAATATTCCATAATTAAAGTAATTGCAATTTTTATTCTGACTACGCCCATAGCTGCAGAATCATTTGCTCAAGCGCCCAAACCTACCGGTAATAAATCTCAGGAAAGTATCGCTGCAACCATTAAGGCACTATCTACCGATTGGTCTACTGCGATGCTTAAGGGCGATGCCAGCATTCTTGAACGAATCTGGGCAACCGATTTCATTTATGTCGAACCAAATGGAAAAAGGTTCAACAAAGTCGAAGGAATCGCAGGTATGAAAAATAGTACAGAGAAGCTAACTTCTGCAGTGGCTGGCTCGATTGATGTTCGTGTTTATGGTGGTGGAACAGTTGCAGTAGATATCGGCGACTACAAAGAAGTCGGCACGGATAAAGACGGCAAGCCTTTCGAAAGATTGTCCCGCTTCACCAACGTATGGGTTCTAAAAGAAGGTAAATGGCAATGCGTCAGCGGCCATGCCTCGAGTGTACCTGTAAAATAGAAATTAATTTTATTAGAGTTCATCACCAGAACAAAAAATGTTCAAGGAATGCACTTTTATCATTTGGCATGGTTACTGATTAGCTTACTTTTTATTCCGAGAAGATCTACAACTTCTTTGACAATGCCTTTGTTTTTCTTTGGTGCGCTGAAGTACCAGTTCTCTAAAAAGCTTTCAAAACTATTAGTGGCATCAGGTCGGCCAAGGTTTAGGTAGCGAAAAGCTTCCCACTGGCTGGGATCACGCTCCAACATTTTAAAAATATGGATCGCAACAACTCGATTTCGCTCACGAAGATGAGGATCAGCTTTTAGGGCTGGACGGTTATCATTAAACCACTGGGGCATTTTTTCTACGGTTGGTATCTCGGTATCTTTTAACAATTTATCAAGATACTCTTTGAGGGCGGGCGCAAAACTTTTCCAATTCGTGTATGGGGGATCAGTCTTCCATGTTTCTGCCATTCGTGCTAACACAAATAATGAAGCAACCTCAGCTACAGTTTCTTCAAACCACTTATTCTCATTCCCAATTTTATTATCGTTTATACGTTCATAGTGAGAAACAATATGACCAAGTTCATGACCAAACTGAAAAGCAAGCTGCGCCCAAAAACGACCCTTAACAGCCAACCGAACTGTGTATTCCCCATTTGCCGCCCGTTTAAAATCAACTTGAGGCACAGTATCTGAAGCTACAACATGAATGCGGATGATCTTGTTCTGCGGAATATGCTTCAGCAACTCCCGACCTGTAGATTCGAGAACCCTTCGAATATCTTCTGGCGATGCACCACCCCATTCCCCAGCTTCTATTCGAAATACCAATTGTTCAGATATGGGAATTCCTTCAGACGGGAATGCGAGTGCACCCATGCTTGCAAAACATAAAATGAATGCAAGACTGAGAAGGATAATTTTATGTTTCATGCAAACGCTCCGCCGCTGGTTTATAGCAACCAACAACAAAATTTAGAAAACGTTGGCTGATTACCTTTCTTTATAAATGATATCCACTGCGAGGCCCGCTGCTAGCATTAAAATAGCCTTAGCGGGTGAAGGTTCATCATTTAAGGCGATAATGTAATTATCTGCAGAGGTGAACATTTCTTTTCCTACACCGGCCCACTTCTTAGTAATTGTTCCTATCTCGTTTTGTTCTCTATCAAGAAATTTAAAAGTCCATCCAACCCAATTTCCCTGCACAAACGCAACTTCATTTCCTGAAGAATCGTAAACATAAAACGCTCCTCCAATGGTAAATAATTTGCTTTTAAGCCAGCCCAGCACTACTCCATTGGCGTCACATATATCCACCTTTGATCTGAGGAATGTGACGCCCCTTTGAATAGAAAACAATAGCCTTGATGGATCATCAAAATCGGACCCTTCATAGACAAAAACCTTCGTAGGAAGGATTCTTTTTTCCACTAGGAAACGCAATACATGAACGAGCGTTCCGGGCTTTTCCTTGGCAATTCCTAATTGGTTATGGGTTTCGGGGTCAAGAATATCATAAGTATCGGAAAGCTTGAACACCCCGACATGCTCTCTAATAAAATATGTTTTACGGCTTAACATGATCTCACCTTTTATTAAATGTACATCGCTTACACGAGTCTTTGTGCCTTTGTGATAAGACCTTCATTAAATAATCACAATCCACCTATCATTTACAATTCAAAATTAACTTATTTCAGTTGATTTTAAACTAAAAGTCTGACTATTAGTGTTATAATCTTGATGTTGTTTTGAGATTAGAAATATACAAGTGTTAAGGTAATGCTTATCAGTTTCAAAACACAAGTAATTTAAGAGAATAATGAAATGAATTTATCAAAATTAGCAGAGATGCTTGGACATGTTTGTTTTTTCGGAGGCTTTGCCAGCATTATTGGCTCTATCGCTATCTGGTATTTAAAGACCAATGGCGTTGAATCCTCAGAGCTAAAAGCTCATGGCGAAAGATTTGGTATTTTCGTGGGCCTATGGGCACCCACATTTTTAATTCTTAGCCACAGGCTATCCCACTTCGCCAAGGAATCATCTGGGAAGTAAGTTTAGTCATCAAGTAAGAATTACTTGCTTTATTGGTTATATGACCACCCTTAAAAACATTGCGTTAATTTAAGGGTGGTTGTTTTTTATTTTCTGACCAAAACTTCTTTGCCACAACAATATCACTGTTCTTCTTATCTTTTTAGCATTTAATTCAATAGCATGACTTTTGATCTTGTGATTTAACCCCTTGTTAAGCTTCGCTATTTCCAACTACGATTCCTGATCGTTAAACCCATTTGACATTCAAGAAAAGGTGAAGTTTAATTAAGGCATGAAAACAATAGTCTTATTATGTACGCTTGCATTAGCCCTAGCAGCAGCAGAAAACCCAATCAGCCTTAACCCACAACAACGCACCAAGTTGATGGAGCTAATTAAAACCGACAAAGAGGCCAAGGCTCGTTTTGAAACCTTAAAACGCGCTGCGGACAAAGCTCTTAATGATAAGCCAAATCCTATACGGGTCATCCAAGGCGAAGGCAAAATCAAGACCGATCCTCTTGCAATCAAGACACGCGAAAGCCTAGCTGATATGCGGAAAATGTATTTCTTCGCTTACACTTTCGCTGCAACAGGCGATACCCAATACGCAGATAAGGCACGCGAATTCATACTGGCTTGGGCGCAGCAAAATATGCCAACGGGTAACCCAATCGATGAAACCACGCTCGATGATCTTTTCTTCGCTTTTGATCTCACACAATCCCAGTTTTCCCCCGCAGAGAAAAAAATAGCCCAGGCCTGGATGCGCAAAGTAGCAGACACTCAAATTGCCATTGGTTTGATGCATGCAAGAAAAGGTGATGGCATATCTAAAAATAATTGGCAAAGTCACCGCCTTAAAATCGTCGGGTTGATTGGCTATACCCTCTCAGAAAAGAAATACATCGATTATGCAGTTGAAGGATTCAAAAGGCAGATCGAGGTAAATCTCAGGTCTGATGGATCAAGCATTGATTTTCACGAACGCGATGCATTGCATTACCACTGCTACGATATCGAACCCTTGCTGGAACTTGCGATAGTGGCCAATAACAATGGAACCAATCTTTGCACCTACAAATCAAAAAGTGGTGCATCGTTGGAAAAATCGGTCAAGTTTCTTTTGCCTTTTTGTTCGGGTGAGAAAAAACACCCCGAATTTGTCAAATCAACTGTAGCATTCGATCGCAAGCGGGCTGAATCAGGGGATGAGAACTATAAGGCTGGCCATCTTTTTGATCCAAAAAAAGGCGGGCATACTTTAGAACTTGCTGCAGCCTTTGACAAAAATCTTTCAGAAGTGTACTGCCAAGCAACTGCCCGTACTGCGTCGATTTATCCATCGTGGCAATTTGTAATTAACGCTGCCCGAGAAAAATAATTTATATTTCTAGGACAACCGGTGAATCAAAATACCACCCTTAAAATATCAGAAATTCAATATCAAGATCGCAGGCATGACTTAGATGCCTTGCGTGCATTTGCCATGTTTCTTGGTATTGGATTGCATGCATCCTTAAGTTTTGTTTCACTTCCCTGGCCTGTTCAGGATATTACACAACCTACGATTTTTATTTTTTTCATAGTCCTCGTTCATGGCTTTCGAATGCCCCTGTTTTTTCTGCTGAGTGGTTTTTTCACCATGATGCTTTTTCGCAAAAGAAATATCAAATCATTGATTTTACAAAGAATACTCCGCATTCTTCTGCCCTGCTTGATTGGATGTTTCACCATTATTCCGCTATTAGGTTATGTTTCAAGAGAAACAGTCAAAGCCGGTTCGATAAGTGTGCACTTGGATGAAAATTCGCTTGCAGGGGCAATCCGCAAAGGCGACAGAAAAACCATCAATATATACCTTATCAACCCAAATGAAATTGAAAAACCAGACAAAAGATTAGGCGTAACACCCCTTTCATGGGCTGCAATGATAGGAGATCTCGAAACAGTTTCCGCATTAATCAAGATAGGCGTAGATGTAAATTTAACCAACAAAGACGATACCACCGCACTGCATGGCGCAGCTTTTTTAGGCAGAGATGCAATTGTTAAACTTCTTTTATTTCATGGTGCCAATGCCAGCAAACGCAGCAAAGCTGGCTTTACCGCCTTGGAAGGTACTTTTGCAGATTCCAATACCACAACCTTAATTTTGAATATACTTGGCATTCAACCACCCAATGAAACTGATTTAACTTCAGGAAGAATCAGTGTTCGAAGCAGATTATTGTTAAACCAGTTTTTAGCCCCCACTTCAAAAGACGAGGCCAAGACAGTCGAAATAACCAACCCAAAAGAACAAATGGAATTTTATAAACGTTATCAATCTTGGCTTACTTCAACTTCTTTCCAGATAAATTTCTTTAACAAACCAACGCACCTGTTTAAAACCAGTATTTTTAATCATCTCTGGTTTCTTTGGTTTCTCTGCTGGATGCTTCCATTATTTCTTGTTTTTTTCAATCTAGGATCCCTTTTATTTCGCAATTTAAATCCCAACACCATGCGCATCCTTAAAAAGATAATGCTATATATTTTAATCCCCGCACCTTTGTTACCACTTTGTCTCATGGGTGAAATACTTGGCCCAGACACCTATACCGGGATACTCCCACCCCCACACATGTTGTTTTATTACATGATCTTTTTCAGCTTCGGCTTGATCTATTTCGACTTAAATGATTCCGCATGTAAACTCACACGCTTTTGGTACATCATGCTGCCATTGGCTTTGTTAATAATTTTTCCTGCAGAGATTGTATTCAAGGACAACTTACCATTGAACCTTTTGATGCAAACACTCTTAATATGGAACATGGCATTTGGAATGATGGGAATGTTTCATGCATTCATCAAGAAAGAAAACATCTTCATTCGGTATTTATCTGATTCTTCTTACTGGATTTATATTGTGCATCTGCCTTTAGTGTTAATGATGCAATTCCTCGTCAGAGAATTGCCTATTAATGCTTTATTAAAATTCCTACTGATCAATATCGCGACGATCACCCTGCTTCTTGTCAGTTATCATTTGCTGGTTCGTTCAACTTGGATTGGATGGCTTTTAAATGGGCGAATGATGCCTTGGTTCCGTAAAGCTTAGTTTAAAAGCATAAATGCAAATGGCTTTAAATAATAATTCACCTAGTTAAATAAAATCCACAAGTTAGTTTCAAGCAACTCAGATTAATAGTTGTTAATCGTTCTACAAAGTGTAGATGCCAAAAAACGAATTACAATAATCTGATTTAATAACTTGTTTGGCAAATGCACTTCCCCTCTTCGGTAGGCTCGAGAATAAAACTCAAACTAAAATAATTTATAATTTTTATACGATTGGTTTAATGTTTAACACTCGTTGGGTAATAAACATTCTGGGCTCATTTATTTCATTCGAAAAACTAATTTCAAAAACGGTTGCTTTTATAAAAATCACTTTTTTTTGGCATGTTTAAGTTGCGAACACCGTTGATTAATAAGCAAGGCGGTATCGCCCAACATTCATTTTCTGTTTAGCGATGCCGCACTTTCACATTTTTTATTGAAAGGGTTAAACATGCGATTTTTACCACGAAATTGGTTTAAAAAGTTGATTTCTGCTTCAGGTTCAAATTCCATTTCAAGAAAACACACTTCTCGTTTCAGGCCGGCATTGGAATTCATGGAAAATAGAGTTACCCCCAGCGCCAATCCTTTAGGGCCACAATTTACTGTTTCTGATTCACAAGGTGCTGAGGCTGGGGCACCAAGTGTAGCTATTGTAAATCAAAATGGGGATTTTGTTGTTTCGTGGGAAAGTTTGGGAACAGATGGCAGCGGAATCGGGGTTTATGCCCAAGGTTTTATGGCTGATGGAACCCCCGTGGGTGCTCCGCAACTTGTCAACAATACGATTCAGGGAAATCAATCCCGCCCCTCTTTGGGAAGTGACGGCTTGGGGAATGTCATAATTTCTTGGCAAAGCCAAACTGATGGCGGGGATTCCTACGACATTATGTATAAGGCAGGAACCTTTGACGGAACTACTAATTTATCATTGGTCTCGGACGAATTGATGGTAAACACCGTTTCAGAAGGAAATCAAACCAGGCCGACAGTAGCCATGGATAACCAAGGCAATTTCACGATTGCCTGGCAATCCGATCAAAATTCCACCGTCTCGGGAATCGATATTTATGCAAGGTATGGGAAGTTCGATTTGATGAGTGAAGGTATGTTTGTAAATGATAATGATTTTGAAATTACCGCTGCTGCTGGTGACCAGCAACAACCAACAGCTTCTATGGGTTTCAACGAAACTGATAACGGCAAACTTATCATTGCTTGGTCTGGGCCTGCACCGATACCCGTAATACTTCCGCTTCAAGGTGGTGAAGGAGAGGAAGGTGGCGGGGAAGACGATGGCGGAGAGGAAGAATCATCTATTGTGATCAGCGGAACACTTTATTCTTATTCTTCACCAATCAGTGAAATTAATCCCGTAGATGAAGCTCATACTTATTACCAACTAACAGACCCTAATGATACAGTACAAAAAGATCAGGTTGAACCAGCAGTTGCAATGAATTCCTCAGGCAATTTTATTCTTGCATGGCAGGCTGAAGGAAATGAAGGTTCTGGTTCTGATGTTTTTTCCATCAGGCTTGATAGCGCTGGAGATCGTTTAGATTCGGCCAATATTCTTGTAAATACGCAAACCAAACAGCCACAAAGAACCCCTGCTGTTGGCATTGATGAAAACGGTAATTACCTAGTTACCTGGCAAAGTCAGAAAACAGATGCGTTTAGTTGGGGGGTCGTGGGCAGGGCATTTAATTCCGATGGATCAGATGCCCGAGATGTGAATGATGTTCTTAACTCCAACGATTTTTTAATCAATGTGAACGAAAAAGGTCCACAAACAACACCAACTATCAGTATGGCACCAGATGGCAAAACAATTGTTGTTTGGGCGGGCCCTTTTGTACCTAGCCATGGTGGAGAATCAGGGGCGGAAGGCACAGAAGAAGAAGGAATCGAAGGTAGTGGTGGTCATCAGCCATCCTTATTTGGAAGAATTTTTGATTCCGCAGGATCGGTCGACAGATCACCCGGCGCCGATGCATTGAATGTCAACGGCTTGGAATTCCAGATTGCTGTCGTAGGTGCTGGGGAAGACACTGCAAATGCCGCCACGGTACTCTCTGATGGGAATTTTATAGTAGCGTGGGCATCTTTTGAAAACCCCGAGGATGCCAGTGGTTATGGCATTTATGGTCAAATTGTTGCGCCCGATGGAACTCTTATTGGCGCTAAATTCTTGATAAACCAAACCACCATAGGATACCAGACTCATCCTGTTGTTACCGCACTTCCTAATGGTGGATTTGCAGTAGTTTGGCAAAGTGAAGTGAGAGGGGAATTAGAAAATGATCCTTCCGTGGAATCCATTTTTGGGCGGATATTTACAAATGATGGATCTGGAACTTTTATAGCCGGTGAGGAGTTTTCTTGTATTCCGCCAAGTAAATCAGGAAACCAAACTCATCCAACGATTGCCTCGGATTCTCTTGGAAACTTTATTGTTGCTTGGGAATCTGATGCCCAGGAAAGCGACGAGGATATTACCGAGATTTATGCACAGCGCTTTTCAGCAACTGGAACTGCAATAGGAGCTATTTTCCGTGTAAATACAAATACTGACACCGCACAAGTATCTCCCAAGGTGGCAATGAACGCTAATGGGCAGTTTGCTATTGCGTGGGTAAGTGACCACAATATTGCAAATGATGAAAACGATACGGAGAAAAGTATTTTTGTACGATGGTTTAACGCAGACGGAGTAGCACCAAATCCTGAATTCCTTGCTACAGTATATGTAAAAGATGCTCAGGAAGCCCCATCAATTGGAATTGATGCAGCAGGAGATATGGTTGTTGCTTGGCAGAGTATTAATCAGGCAACTGGAACCGGGCCATCTTGGGATGTGTTTGCCCGACAGTTTAGACCTGATGGTACATCGCCTCAGGCTCAAGAATTCCAAGTAAATGAAACTTCTCCAAAACCACAAAGATTTGCATCAATTGGAGTGGATCAATTTGGTCGGTTTGCGATTGCTTGGCAGTCCATAGATCAGGATGGTTCCAGCTGGGGAATATATCAGCGACAATTCAGGGCAGATGCAACGCCTGAAAGTGGCGAAGAATTAGTAAATACGGTTACCTCTGGCCCCCAAATCCTTCCTGTTTATGCCCGAAATAGTACCGGAAATTATGGCCTTTTTTGGTCTGGCACGATGGGAGAAAATGTTGATGGCCTTGGTGGTAGATCCTATGGAATCAATCAAGGCCCCAACGGCCCAAATATGGAAGGCCCAAATGGTCTGAATGGTAATGAACGAAGCCAGATAAAAGTTCCAATTCAAATATCCAAATCAAATCAAGATCTTTTGGAAACACTTTCTGTTGTAATTTCTGGTGTTCCTGATGATGCTGTACTTTCTGCTGGAACCAAGCAGTCAAACGGGGAATGGCTGCTTACCCCGGAACAGCTTGATGGGCTTTCCATTGTTTTGGCCAATGAAGCTGCCATTACTTTAACGGTTGTTGGAATTGCAACAGAAGTTAAAACCGGCTTACAGGCAAGCACCATTCTTTCAATTCCTTTGGTTGCCAATGATATTGATGGGAAAGGTCAAAATGGTAATTTTAATTACCTTTTTGTGGGAGGCTCTACAGTCAATCAATACGACTCCAATAATCAAGTTATCCGACAATTTGATGTCTTTCCTAGATTTACTGGAAGCTTGCAAGTTGCTTCAGGCGACATTACAGGGGATGGCTACAGTGACTTGGTTGTTGGTGCAGGGCCGGGGGGCGGCCCTCATATCCGCGCATTTGACGGTTTAACAGGCGCTGAAATTTCCAGCTTTTTTGCCTATGATCCCTCTTTTCTGGGTGGTGTCTCCGTTTCGATTGGAGACTACAACGGTGATGGATTGGGCGAAATTATAACTGGGGCAGGTCCAGGGGGTAGCCCCCATGTGAAAATTTTCAACCCTTTCACAAGAGAGCCAATAGCCTCATTCTTTGCTTACGATTTAAGTTTTAAAGGGGGTGTCAGCGTAAGCTCGGCTGATATTAATCAGGATGGTATTTTTGACATTATTACCGGGGCAGGCCCTGGAGGTGGCCCGCATGTCAGGGTATTTAATGGAAGTAATCTTTCTATTCTAAAAGAATTTTTAGCTTACGATCCATCTTTTACGGGTGGGGTATTCGTAAGTGCAGGAATAATTGGTATGGGGGCTATTAATAGTTCAGTTAATAGTGGTTCCAATAGTGATTTTAAAATAATTACCGGGGCTGGCGCAGGAGGTGGCCCTAATGTAAAAATTTGGGATTATGAATCATTGAAGGTAGTTCGTGATTTTATGGAATTCTCCGACCCTTCCTCAAATGGCAACGACTTGTTTGCAGGCGGAGTCAGGGTTGGAGTTTCCGATCTCAATAACGATGGTACACAAGACCTTATTACAGGTGCCGGCCCAGGCGGTGGACCACGCGTGAAAATTTATTCCGGGTTAGATTATGAAATATTGAATGACTTCTTTTCTGCGGATCAAGATTACAAAAAAGGAATATTTGTAGGATAGTATACTGGGACTTTTCTAACCAAGTCATGTGATTTAAATCACATGGCTTGGTTTTTAAACTTTCATGTATTTCCATAAGAAATACT
The DNA here is from genome assembly GCA_945897965.1 of Candidatus Kuenenia stuttgartensis. GTDB lineage: Bacteria > Planctomycetota > Planctomycetia > Gemmatales > Gemmataceae > UBA969. The sequence continues at coordinate 11,215 of CAMDHK010000076.1, forward strand.
TACTTCTTCTTGGGTGCTACTTTATTTTCAAGATGTTTGTTTAGGTCTGCGGGGTCAAGTTTATTAGGCGCACCCTTTTCTGGAATCTCTAACCCTGCACTCCAAAGTATCCCATTGACAACCAACTGACGCAGACCATCCTTGCCCCAATTGGATTGCATATGGCCGCCTGTATAAGAGAAAGCCCTGCCACCCTTCGAGGATTCAAACGCCCAGCCAACAGTTTCGGGATTTGGTGCATTCTTCTTAGCTGAAGCTGTGCTTCGCATTTTTTCAGGTGGATTGATCATAACCAATGGGGTAACGCCCTTGGCAGCAAAGTTCATATGAAACAACCAGCCCTCATCAACTTCGAATGGGGTGACTCCCCGTGTGATTGGATGTTTTGCAAACTGATCCACCGTTGAAACCCAATGGCCTCTGCAAGAAATACTTTTCTCCCAAACGCCACCCGCCCACTCCAAAGCAAGGCTCTTACGATCAGCAGGGTATTCGATGCAATTATGCAAATGAACCAAACCTGCACCTTTGGAAACTGCGTTTTCAATGACTTTAAGTTTGGAAGGTTCCAGATAAGCTTGTTTACCATCACCTGTTAAGAAAAAGACAATCGCAGAAGCATCGTCAAAGACTTTTTCATTTTTTGGCCAGCCATCGCGCACTAAAATAGGGTGCACGCCCGGGGTTTGCTGAAGCATGTTAGCAAGAAGAACAATACCTGCGAAGTATTCATGTTCGCCTGTGGGCTTGGCTTCGGGTTTACCTGCGATAAGGACGATTTTTTTGGCTTTTTCAGAAGTAGGCAACTGCTCCAATTTTGGTGCATCCCAAAAAGCAAGGGTTGCGGAAACTGAAACAAGTAAAGCAATCAAAGCTGCAAATCGCATCGCATCATCTCCATGAAATAAGTTAGATCTTATTATCATGAAGGTTTCAAAAATCACATGCAAGAAGAATTTCCCTAAAAGGAAAAACACTGCGCTGATTAAACAAGATAAAACTGGTTATGCAGCCATCCGTTTTTCAGAATTCATTTCGCGAACAAGCGTGGATTTCATGACATCTTCAAGGGCTACAAGGGCACGCGCAGCAGTTGCTCCATCCAAAACACGATGATCAAAGGTTAGTCGGACATCGAGGTTGCCCTCTTTATCAAGCATGCCGTAATGTATCTGGGTGGTAAGAATCGGCATAAGATTAAGCAAACCTGCACCCATAGAACTTACAGAAGAAATCGCAAAAGTACCAAAGTTATGGCATCGCCTAGGCCCTTCAACATTAAGGGTGTACCACCAAATGAATTTCCGAATGATTGAAGGTACAAGGCTAAGTGCCCGGGTTCGGGTGTAGGAGCGAACCTCTTCGATTGGATCGTCTTTATGATGCCTGATGATCTCATCAATTTCAATAAGGGTGCGATTTTCCGGCCCACGCACATAGCCATAGATCACAATATTTTCGTCATTGACAACCCGTTCAACATTAATCGAGGCGATGCTATGGGGGTGTTCATAAAATTTAGGCCAAGGGAAACTCATGAAGCTTCTACGCAATTCGGGGAAATCCCGTGCGACCAAACCATAACCTTTTGCAAAAATACTTGTCCAACTCGGTTTATCGGGGCTCATTTGCCTTGCAATCTTCACCGAAGATAAGCTCATTTTTCTCTCAACAGTTGCAATCGGAATCTTAGCACTGAAGTGCATCAAATCGAGCACGATTTTTCTGTAAGGAGAAAGCGAAAGGTAATGCCCGGATGCTTTTGTCATGTTCCACATAGCCCATTTAAGCTTTTCATCTACTAAAGTTAGTATGCACTTAATAGTAATTTCCCGTAATTATCAATATCTGTTTTGGATTTGGTAATCTGAGAAAAAACGGTAGCATCCATTCGTATAAAACCTATTTATTCAACAAGATAGGGAATATGGATGGACTATTCGCCTATGACGAAAGAACCAAAAAGAGTATGATAACAATTTATATTTCCCCTAAGGATAACAACGAAACGACCATGCGAACCACCTTAATTCCGATGCTTACCATGCTTATCCTTTCTTCTCCATTATTTGCAGCAGAGCCCAAAGCATTTCTCAATATCCCTTACACCGAAACGAAGAACGAAAAGCAAACCCTTGATCTATTTGCTCCGCCTGATGCCAAAAACCTACCCATCATATTTTGGATACATGGGGGTGGCTGGCAGGCAGGCAATAAGGAAGATGTTCAAATCAAACCTCAGGCCTTCACTGCAAAAGGTTTCATTTTTGTCTCCACCAATTATCGATTGATCCCCGCTGCCTCCATCAAAGAGATGGCAGGAGATATCGCAAAATCAATGCGCTGGGTTTTTGATCATGCAAAAGAATATGGAGGCGACCCCAGCACCTTCCTTGTTATGGGGCATTCTGCAGGGGCGCAACTTGCTGCACTACTTTCCACCGATGAATCTTACTTGAAAGCTGAAAAATTACCCCTGACGATTATCAAAGGTTGCGTGCCCGTCGATGGCGACACCTATGATGTACCCATGCAAATCGCAATGGTTATTGAACGCAGTGCCATCAGTTATCGAAAGAAATTCGGGGATGAAAAACAACAGAAAGAATTATCCCCAGTGACTCATGTCGCAAAAGGAAAAAACATACCACCCTTTTTGATACTGCATGTTGCTGGACATCCTGAAACAGGTGGCCAATCCCAGCGGTTGGTTAAAGAATTACAAGGTGCGGGGATTTCTGCTAGTGCCTATCCATCCGAAGGCAAAACCCATGGCAGCATTAACGCAGACCTCGGAAAAGTTGATGATAAACCAACGATTGAACTGTATTCGTTTCTTGAAAAAGTGTTAAAGAAATAAGGCTCTTATTTTAACCAGCAAAGGGATTTATCATGAAAAAGTACCTGTTCGGCATAATGGCATTTTTGGTTTCAACCATGTTGGTACAAGCAGCAGAAAACACTGATGAATTAGCAAAAAAAACTGCGGGTGATTTTCTCGATGCATTTAAATCCAACAAGATTGAAGCTGCGATGAAAATTGCAAGTACTCCTTTCTATCTTAAAAATCGCGACCTGATCAAAGATAAAGCCGAACTAGAAAAACACTTCAGTGAAGAATTCAAAAAGAATGCAGGCAAAGTAAATGACCTTACGCATTCGGTCAAAGAAATCCATTCATTCGAAAACATCAAGGAAAAGATCAACGAAGATAAAGAAAAAATTGATGAGGTTTTAAAGGATGGCGACCGAGTGGTTTTATTGGAAGTTAAAATTGGTGATAAGGAAATGACTGTCGCAATAGCAGTAGCGCTACGCCAAGGTAAAGCTTCTGTGGTTGGCGTAAGCAAGGTTTCAGAAAAGTAGAAATCAAGCTATTGCTGCAATAAACCTGCAAATAATTAATTTTCCAATAATTTTGGCCCCTTTAGATAAGTTTTCTCGCTCTACTTAGTAGGGAGATAAAACTATTTACACAATGATTGCTTATTCAGATCGCATTGTGCATTTTTTCTATTCCATGGTGATATAATGCAGTGATGTGATTGGGTAAAACCAAAGGGGTGTAATAATGTTCCGATTCACTACTTTGACTGCTCTTATTTTATGTTTAGGTTATATTAATGATACCCGGGGTGCCTGAGGCACCGGCCCTTCGGGATCGACCTGTACGGTCGGATCTAAAACAGTCAAGACTTCACCTGGTTCCATGGCAAATAGGAACACCAATCAAGGCGCTTCCCCTGCCCTGACAAATCTAATGAATTCTATAGGATCAGCCAAATCAAACTTGGCATCTGCTGGAACTTTTTATGGTGGTCACAAAGGCAAAGCTACGGAAGAGTTAGATAAAGCCATAAAAATGATCAACATTTATGCACCACAAACAAAAAATATCAAAGCGATGGGGACTGGAAAAGAATCCACTTCGCAATCGCAATCACAAAGCATAGATACCAATGCATCAAATAAAAAGTTAAGGCAGGCCAAGCAAGCGATCGATAATTCCATAGGTATCATGTATGCAACTAATAACCCTAGTTTTGAAAACCAACTGTTGGTCTCGTATTTCAAGAAAGCAAGCAAAGAAATCGACTTGGCTCTCAAATATTAACTACTTGAAGGCATAGCTAAAAAAAGAAGCCGGTTCACTTCAGTGAGCCGGCTTCTTTTGTATTCATCCGAAACAATTGCAGAGGTTGTTACTTAAGATCAATTTTAAGCGAATTCTTTTCGCCTGCTTTAATCTCGACTGATATATCCGTGGTATTTACCGATTCATATTTGGCTGGGATATCGGATTTGAAACCGCCTGGGGGTGGTGGCGCAAGCACGCCGGGCGAGACTTCCTTCGTCATATCTTTTGCAGCGGTCACTTTGTATTTGCCTGCGGGGGCGCCATCATCTTTGCCATAGGTGGCGATAGAAAACTTGCCATCCTTATCAGATATACCCCGAGGAGCCACCTTGCCCTCAGAATGATGCAAAGAAACTGATACTTCAGCGGCGGGTTTACCATTGAGGGTAACAATGCCATCCACGGGCGTGGTAGAAAGTTTTTCAGGGCCTTTGGGTGCATCAGAACCACAACCTAATGCTGCAGTCATGCCAAGGATGAATGCAAAAGGAAGATAATGTTTCATGGTCATTCTTTCTAAGAAAATAAGGATTATTGAGAAAAAGCTTCTTCGCCTGCGCGAGTACCCATTGCACCAAAGATTCCAAAAGGGCTTGGTCCGGTAAGGCCTGTGCCAGTGGCATTCTGATTCCCAGAATCAATGTTATTGGTAATGAACCGAACGGAGGCATCGCCAAAAACTGCAACGATTCCACCAGTGTGGGCACT
>CAMDHK010000077.1 GCA_945897965.1 Candidatus Kuenenia stuttgartensis
TCTTCAAGTTCTTTAGGAGTCTTTTTATATTTGAGCAACGACTCTTCTGAAGAGTTTTCTGGATTTGCAATGGTGTTGGTTTGTGGAGGTTTTGCCAATTGTTTGATCGGATTCCTCAAGAATATACACACTAAAACGACACCAATAAACGTCAGAATAACACCAAAACCTGCTGGAAAAATATTGAGCTCAGTTAATTGGGGCAACCCATTTAAGAATATTACAATGAAAGCAAAGCTAGTAGGACCGTACACCAAAGAAAACCAAATAACTCTCACGCTCAGCAGTGCTCTCGAGTCATCAGATTCCATCTTTTCGATTTCATTCATATGATACCAACGCCCCTTACAACTTAAATTTGGTCAGTTGTTCAGCAAAATTATCATACCAATACAATCTTTATAATCCAAGGTCATCAATCAGAACAATTGTACCTTTTCAGACCTAGCCCGAATGGTTTCTCAAGCTTCTTTGAAATTTCGGATGCGAGAAACAAGGGGAAGCATTGCAAGCACAAGCACCCCAGCGAAAAGGAAGGGCGCCATGCTATCGATCTTATAAAGCGTTAGCCCAAAGATTGGGCCGAAGATGCGAGCAAGAGAAGAGCAGGATTGATTAACGCCTAGGATTTCACCTTGTCGTTCTGGGTCTGCGCGTTGCGAAACAAGTGCCTGGGCACTAGGGGTAAGAAAGGCAAATCCAACAACTGAAATAGTAAGGCTTACCATCATGAGTGGAAGAAGCAAATCAGTAAGGATGTTGTTGCGGGAAATATAGGTGATACCAGCCAGGCTTGCAACGCCCGTGCCCATGAGCAGAATGCCCAAGGTAAGGAAGAAATAGACGGAGAATTTACGCGAAAGCGGGCGGTAAAGCCCATTTGCAAGGCTGAGCGTAAGGCCAACATAAGCAAAGAGCAGAAAGTTAGAAGTCTTACCAAACTTAAGAACATCTTGGTTGATCATCGCCAAGGTGGATTCAAAAGCACCAAATCCAATAGTTGCCAAGAAGAAGACAAAAATAATGGGGCCAAGTGCAGGGTTAGAAAGGACACTCTTAAAAGCTGAAACATCGAAGATCTTTCGATTTGCGCTATGGCCGCCTAGGACTCTGGTTTCGGGCATCTTCACCAGACCAAGGATAAAAGCAAAAAGCGATAGGCCTGCAGAAATATAACCCGTAGCTCCTGCTTGATCAGGGAAAAAGGTGAGAGCACCAAAGCCCACCAAGGGGCCAAAAGTAAAACCAATACCAAAAGCTGCGCCGATTAATGCCATGCCCCTGCTACGGTTTTCCTTAGAGGTACAATCTGCAATAACAGCTTGAGCGGTGCCAATAGTTGCCCCGCAAATACCAGCGCCAATGCGTGCTGCAAAGAGTAGAAAAAGTGCAAGGTGAGCGGATTCCTTGGGCAGGGTGGAGGCATAGCCAAAGAGCGTATAGAAAATAATGGACCCAAGAAGGCCCAGAAGAAGGATGGGTTTTCTTCCTATGAAGTCCGAATACCTTCCCCAAGCCGGGGCGAAGAGAAATTGCATCATGGAAAAAGAAGACATCAGCAAGCCAAGGATGATGCCATGAAAAATACTGGAGGAGCCTTCTGGAAGAACCCGTGCCACATATTGATCGCCATAAATGGGAAGCAAGGGCAGAACAATGCCAAAGCCAAGAAGGTCGATGAAGACAACAAGAAAAACCATCAAAAGGGCAAACTTGTTTGATTTAGCGGGGGCAGGATTAATCTCGGTCATGAATACAATTTCCTTATTCAACAATGGAACCAAGAGTAGTTATACCCGCTGAATGGCGCCGAAGGGAGTGATTAGCTGGAAAATAAAGAAAGAAGCCTCCGGGAATCATTGGGCAAGCACTTGGCGAATGAATTGCGAAAACTGCCATAGGTAGGGAATTTCCTTGGTTGGATATTCCTGCTGGCACAGATCCGAGGCAAGTTTTTGGGAACAAGCAAAGTCAAAATATTTCTGCGCTTCGACCCCTTTTCCCGTGGCATAAAGCACTTTGCCCAATTCTGCAACGATCCTTGTGGATTCGGGGAAAACCTCATGCGCCTTTTGCAGCAAGGCTATCACTGGAGATTTATCCTGCAGGGGAAGAGCGACGACTCCAAAAACAGCCCTAGAAAGTACATCCCTTGCATAAGGATGCTCCATAATGGAAAAAGTTGAACCCACCCTGCTAAGAATCTCAAGCAAGGCTACAGGCTTTTCCTCAGCCGAATAATTATCAAGTCCGATCAATGACAAAGAATAACAACTGGGAAATCCCGCATCAGCTTTTTTACACCAACCAATGCCATCACCCGCTTTTTGAATTGCAAGTAAGCGCAACAAATACTTCCACGCAGGCAGAAAAGATGTTTCAGAAAGGCATACCTGCTTAAGCAGAGCCACCGCCTTATCACGATCTTCCAACAGAAAATAACTACGGGCGATTTCGATCTTAGCCCTGCCGCTATAAGGCATCAACTCGAGCGTTTTTTCCAGCGCCTTAATTGCATCGCCGGGCTGCCTTAAACCATTCAGGCACTCGCCCAGTTTTAACCATCCGAAAGAATATGCGGGCTGCTGCTGGGTCAGATTTTTCAACGACTCGCCCTGTTCATTTACAGATGTTTTTGCAGATGCTTCAAGAAACTGCTTCTCAACAACTCCTGCACGAAGCTGGAAATACCCAGCTTGCTTTTCCCCTGCGCCTTCCAATGAAATTAATATTTGATCATCAACACCCTCAGAAACAGAATTCTTTTTATCAAAGGTTTTGTACCACTCAACCCTATCGCCAATATGATCCTCCATCCTTCTTTGCTTGCTAGCAAAGTCATAAGCTTGATCACGAATATGCAAACGAAGTTTTGTATCTTGATAAAGGCGATCCAACTGGTTGATCAATTCTTCAGGGGTGTTGAAGAACAGTCCCGTTTCGCCATCCTTGACAATATTGCGATAAGGCTCAAGGTTTTGATAAATACCTGCAACGCCACAAGATGCATATTCCAAGAACTTGACATCCGATCTGCCCTTGTTGTACTGCGTGGGAAGAAGGGGAGCGATGCCAACATCAATAGAGCCAAGGAAATCAAGGTAGGATTCGATGGATCCAAAGGGTTTGAAATGAAAGCGCGAGGGATCAAGATGGAAGAACTCCATTGCAAGTTCATTGGTCATGATTGCAAGATGGGTATCCGGGTGGGCATCGAGCCAATTTTGCAAATAGGGTGCAACATGGTAGAGATCTGCAAAGTGACCGGGGGAACCTGCCCAACCAACGGTGAAGGGCCTTTCAACAATTTCAGGTAAAGCCCGAAGGTGAACCAGTTGGTTTGGAAAAACTTCTACCTTGCTAGCGCCCATGCTTCGCCATTGTTCAGCAAGATAAGCCGTGCTGGTTTGCACCCCATCAGAAAGGCGCAGGAGTTGCATGTAAAGCTCTTGAATTTCTGGATCCTGCCAACTTCTTGCAATCGGGTTCCAAGGTTGAAGATCGAAGAAGAAATCGTTGGCTTCAAAGATGGTTATTTTGCCAAGCTTTTTACGCATACTTAAAAGCGGAATCAGATCCCAATCTGAGAAGAACTGCAGTACAAGCACATCGGCCTTCTCTGCAAGCATGGGTAGCAAATGATGATGAAAATGAACATCAACGCAAACCACTCCAGCAATCAAACCCATGAACCTTGCGGGAGCATGAATACGGTAATGAGCATCGCCATCGGTTCCAAAATCGCCAACCTGCACGATCAACATGTCTTAACTCCAATGTATGGCACAGGCGAAAGAGACTTCTTCAAATAAAGAGGATGACTAGGAAAGCCATCCTTCGTCTCCTTCAAACAATGCAATTTATCACCAAGCAAAGCAATCACTTCTTGATGGCGATTTAGATGGCTGCCATGAGTTCCCCAAGCTGCAACTATTACCGAGGCATCCCTTGCGATTTCAACGAGCCAGAGATTGTTATCTTTGCCTACGGGATTGGGCTGCGCCTTCATTACAGTAGGAAGGGTCGCCCGGAAGGAAAAGATATTCATCATGCAAAGGGCGCCAAAACCCCAGCGCATCGAATAATCAATGCATCGCGCAACGGTTGGATCGTTTTGAACTTCATCCGCAGTAGAGGGGTTAAGGCCGATAAACATTGCATAACTGGGGTTAGTAAAATCCCACTGGCGCCAAAGCGTGTAGCGATACTTTCTGCATTTGGAAAATACGGTGCTGCGTTCCATACCGTAGGTACACCTTTGAAATCAATAAAAGAATGCGCCAAGCTTGACCTTTGCAACAATGCAGGTGATCATGGGAATATCTTACTTTATTAGCAGAAAGAAAACATGGATCACTCGACACAAATTGCAAACGATATCAAAAAAGAAGTCACTCAGCAGGCGGCCAGCCCTAAAGATGCAGTTGCGTATATTGTGTTCGATACCGAAAGCATCCCCGATGGTGAGTTAGTTGCAACGGTAAAATACCCATCCGAAAACCTTTCGCCCGATGCAGCAATCGAAAGGGCACAAGCCGAGGCGAAGGCGAAAAGCTTTTCTGGGTCGGATTTTCTTCCATTCACTTTTCAAAAACCCGTCGCTATCTGCACTCTTACCGTGGACAAAAATTTCATGCCCATCGGGCTCAATTGCCTAGATACGCCCCAATATCGCACCAGCGAAATGGTCAAGCTATTTTGGCTGGGCATTGAAACCTACAAGCGTGCCAACCTAGTCAGCTTCAATGGCAGAGGGTTCGACCTCCCGCTTTTGGAACTCGCAGCCTACGATCAGGGAATCTCTGCAACCAGTTATTTCGCAAGCGACAAGCGCAGCAGATACCGCTCACCGTACATCGATTTACAAGATGTTCTATCCAACCAAGGTGCCTGCAAATTAGAAGGCGGCTTAAACCTACTGGCACGCAGGCTAGGGCTGCCCGGAAAAATGGGCATCACCGGGCATGATGTATACCCCATGCATAAGGCGGGCAAATTACAGGAAATCAACGACTACTGTGCCTGCGATACCATCGACACTTATTTCGTATTCCTGCGAACTAAAGTTCTCATGGGCCATGTAACAATTGAACAAGAAAAGAAAATCTTCGAAGACGCAATCGATTGGTTTAAAACCAAGGCGGAAGACTTCCCAGCATTAGGCAAATACCTCGCCAACATCCAGCGGGGCAAACCGGTTTGAACCGTAAAGAGGCAAAGAAATTGCAAAGGGTGTTTCTACAATTAAGGAAACATGATGCGATATATTTTTTATTTTTTTAATTGTTTGCGTCTTTCGGGCCAAGTTTCTGAAGCTTCACCCTTCCAAACCTTCACATCATCAAACCATGCAAACTGCCCATAATTAATCAAAACGAGCCTTGGTTTCTCGGTCTTGAGAGTTTCGTCCTCAAAGTAAAGGGGCGGATTATTATCTACTTGAGCAACCATTTCCGAACCATGAATTTCGACAAGAGCATGATGCCATTGATTGTCATCAAGCGTTAATTTTTGCTGGTCTTTCTTGCCACTCCATTTCATGATTTCAAAGCCATTTGGCGAGGCGATGGCCCTTGCGACATGGCCCTTTGGGTTTTCCAGACCAATAGCGAGCATTTTTGCCCCATCAAGTTTAAAGGAGAACTGGATTACAAAATTTTGGGATTGAAGAGGGCCGGTAGAACCGGTGGAAAGTTCTGAGTGGTGATTGTCAGAAGGAAGTTCTGCACATTTCAGTTGGCCACTAGTCGCATCAAATTTCCCTGTGATACGAAACCACGCCTTACCAAACTTTCCTGATTCAAAGTCATCATCAACAAGAAGCTCGCCCGGCTTGCACATGATGGGTTTGGGTTTGACAACAACCTTAGGCTGAGGCTTTGCAGTGGGCTTGGCATTGGGGTCAAAAAGTTCTGAAAGAGCGCCCGAACTATCCCCAAGTTTTTCAACAGAAACATCCATTCGATTAAGCATGGAAACCCAAAGGTTGCTTAGGGGTGTTTCCTTTTTAAGTCTGATATGTCTGCCTTGGCTTAGTGTCCCACATCCTCCACCAGCCAGAATAATTGGCAGATCTTCGTGGTTGTGTGCGTTGCCATCATGAATCCCGCTGCCATATGCAATCATGGAGTGATCAAGAAGAGTTCCATCGCCTTCCTGAATGGATTCAAGTTTGTTCAACAGGTAGGCAAGTTGCTTGGTATGAAAAATATTGATTTGCTTGAGCTTGGCCTGTTTGGATGCATCACCGCCATGATGCGAAAGATCATGATGACCCTCTGGAACCTGAAGAAAGGGATAAGGTTTGTTGCTTGCTTCGTTGGCAAGCACAAAAGTTGCAATGCGAGTGACATCAGATTGAAAAGAAAGCGCCAGCAAGTCGCACATAAGGCGCAGGTGCTCCTCGTAGTTTGCAGGAATGCCTGCGGGAATGGCATAGTCAGGAGTCTTTACCGGGGGAAGCTTTTGTGCCCTTTCAATCCTTAATTCGATGTCTCTGATTGATGAAAAATATTCATCAAGTTTACGAACATCATTGACCCCAAGCTTATTGGCAAGTGACTTGGAATCATCTCGAACAAAATCAAGGATGCTTTTCTGGATTGCATCACGACTGGCCTTCAACGGATCATTTGAAGAGGCAAACAACCTTTCGAATACCAGCTTTGGATTAACCTGCTTGGGTAACGGCTGGGTTGAAGAACGCCATGACATCGTCGAAGAATAAACACAACTATAACCTGAATCACAATTACCAGCCATTGCACCGGGTTCAGTACCAATTTCGAGGGAAGACAGGCGAGTCTTGTCGCCTAGTCTCGAAGCAGCCACTTGATCGATGGATACACCGTTTCGAATATCGTTACCATCGGTTTTTTTGGGATGAGCACCCGTGAGGAAAGCAGAAAGAGCCCGGGCATGATCACCACCACCATCGCCATGCGCTCTGGCACCATCGGCTGTAAGCCCGGTCAGCACCATGATTTTGTGTTTAACGGCGGCTAATGGTTCAAGGATGGGAGTGAGTTCAAAATTGTTTCCCTCAGTTTTCGGTGTCCAATCAGCCATGTTTTTGCCATTGGGGGTATATAAGAATGCCATGCGATTGGGGGCCACAAACTTAGGATTGGAATTTTCAGCCCACGCAGTCAAAGGGCCCATGGCTTCAAGCCAGGGTAAGGCCATAAAAACTCCAGTGCCCTGCAAAGCTGCCCGTCGGGAGATCGGTCTGGGTCGAATATTCATGGCACTTTCCTTTCACTAGATTTTACCTGCGCTGGATCAATTTCTTTATCTGGCGCCCTTCGCTTCTTGAACGCATCACTATTAACAATTTCGGCAACTAAAGTTGAAAATTTATACTCGCCTGCTGGAAGAGCTTTTACAATTCGCTCTACAGTTGGCCGGTCGTAATATTGCAGCCCTCTTCCTGTGGCAAATACAAGGAGTTTTTCAGTCAAACATCGTGCAAATTCTTCTTTTCGCTGCAATATTATCGACTTTAATTCCTTAGGCCCCGTGAACTTCGTTCCATCAGGAAACTCGCCCACGCCATCAATCTCAAAGTTTCCATCCTTGGTTCGAAACATTCCAACAGCATTGAAATTTTCCATTGCAAACCCAATTGGGTCCATTTTCGCATGACAGTTTGCACATGCGGGATTACGACGATGCACCTCCATGCGCTGGCGCAGAGACAAAGCAGAAGCATCGGTCTCTTTTTCAGGTAATTCTGGAATATTGGGTGGAGGAGGGGGAGGGGGATTCCCCAGAATTTGCTCCAGAACCCATACGCCCCGTTTTACAGGCGAAGTACGGGTTGGATTTGATGTTACCGTAAGAATGCTAGCCTGAGTGAGTAAACCACCACGAATCCCATCCTGAAGCATCACTTTTATAAACTCATTACCCTTGATTGGTTTGCCACCTAGCTTGGCGGGTTTCTGTCCTACCTGGTTCCCGTTGGTATCTGATATGCCGTAATGTTTTGCCAACGGTTCGTTAAGGAAAGTGTAACTGGCATCAATAAGCTCGATGATACTCCGGTCTTCACGAAAGATGGAATCAACAAAGAGCTCAGTTTCTTTGATCATGGAATTGCGGAGATTGTCATTAAAAGTGGGGAATAGCTTTCCATCTGGTGAGATGAATTCAATTCGCTTGATCTGTAGCCATTGCATTGCAAAATTTTTGCTTAGTGAGGATGCGCGTGGATCCGCCAACATTCTTTTAACCTGTCCATCCAAGTTTTTCGACAACTGTTTTTTTGAAGCAAGATCAAGGAGGAGATCATCAGGCATGGTGCTCCAAAGGAAATAAGAAAGGCGGGATGCAAGATGAAACTCATCAATAGGCCTGATTTCTGCACTCGTGGGAAAATCATCAGATTCCACGCGGAAAAGAAATTTTGGCGAGCACAACACCGCCTGCATTGTAACCTGAATAGCCCTCTCCCATTTTTCCCCTGCAGCAACAAACGAATTCGCCATCCTTATTACCCGGGCCATCTCATCAGGTGATGGAGTTCTTCGATAAGCACGTAATAAAAATCGTGAAAGAACTTCCCGTGTCTGTTCCTCCACCGTTGCTTTTGAATTACAAGCCAGCAGGAGGGCCTGACTTACCGGCCTGGTATCGAGTGGGCCATCCAAGGCAAAATATTCGACATAAAGTTTTCCCGGGGGCTGACCCTGCAACGGTTTTTCAAGGGCGATCATCATTCGGTGCCTGCCGGGTATTGCAGGGACTTTAACTTCAAGGATCTCTGCATTTTTCTTATCGCCTGCCTTAACTGAAAATGTTTTCAAAATACGGGAAGGCTTCATTACAATACCACTTAATTGCGCTAGCTCTGCATCAGAGGAAGATTCAGTAAGATCCTTACCATGAACCAGAATTGAAACTTTCACGGGGCCGCCATTACCATTTTGACCAAAGACCCGGGTGCGAAATATATATTCACCTTCATTGTCCCAAACATACGGAACATTCAAAGGCCCCAATTCTATAACCTCCTTGCCATCTGTAATCATCCTTCGCAGGCCATTCTCTATCACTTTTTTCGCAACCTCCCCAGAGGCAGGTTCAGTGTAAATTGCAGAAAGATGCCTTTTAGGAATTGGTGGCGGATTCGGAGTAATTGCCCTGCCCACGATGGTGTCTGCAGCCGCTAGATAACGCTCCATAAGCACGGGGGAAAGCGTAAGAACATCCCCGATGTTATCGAACCCATGGCCAATATCATCCGAGGGGAAATCCTCGGTTGGGTCAAAGTCAACCCCCATCAGGTCGCGTATGGTATTGCGATATTCAATACGGTTTAACCTTCGCATGGTGACGCGGCCTGAATCTGGTTTTGCATTTCGGTCGCTATAGTCAAAAATGGATTTGACCAGTTTATTAAAGTCTTCAACCTCTGTAACGGTGGGGCGGGCCCTATCTTTACCCTTTGGGGGCATTTCTCCGGAGGCGACCTGCTTTATAAGGGACTCCCAAATTTTCCGTTGGCTCACCATCGAACCAACATCACGGAAAGGCTCCAATGAAAGCTCACCCTTGGGCTTTGCACCACCATGACAACTAATGCAATACTTTTCCAGGAAGGGCCTTCCCGCCTTGGAAAAATCGGGCGTATTCTCGGCATTCAGTTTTGGAGTAATCGCCAAGATGATTAGAAATAAATATAGATAAGTTTTCATAAATCATTAGTTTTCTTTACTTGATACACAACGAATAGGTTATTCAAAGTTATTATAGCATTTGTTGTAAATTGTTATAGCCTTGAATGGTCACTTTATATTCTTTGAGAAATATTTGAATTCCTTTGCAGCATCATAGCCCACACCCTCGTGAAGCATCGCTCCAAACACGATTCTAAAAGACTCACCTTTTTTGACAGTATGCAGGCTTTTGGCCCCCTGTTTCATTGCAGACCTGCCGAAAGGATTGGCTACAAAAACGCCATAATCCCTGTTATGCCACCAAGACTCACGGAAATTTAAATGCGAAGCCATCAGGGTGATGCCTTCCTTGCTTTCCTTGGTACTAGAATAATCGCACCAAGATGCAGCTTTACCCCAGGTGGCCTTTGCGCTTTTCAAACCTACACTTGAGGTGATGACACCGCTCGCCTTTTCCGTCAAAGCGGTTGCAACCCTAGCTCCAAATCCCATTTCCTCTTGGTCTCCAAACGAAAAATCCGCATCATCACTTTTCAAAATTGCATCCCAAACTAACAAATAACCTGAAGGCCTTGCTCGCATCTGAATGTTGTTACGCATTTTACAGATTTCTTTTCCAGCCTCGGTTAGAAGCCTGCTTTCCGTTGCAAAAACAATTAGATCCATCCCAGCCTTCGGTTCTTCAACAAATTTAAGATGTTCAATACGGCCCTTATTTCTCCAAAAGTCTGTGCCACTAATATCTCCAAATGCCAGCCAGATTCCAGGGTGCATGGTGTCGTGGTCGATAGCATCCGTTGCTGCAATCGGTGGATGATTGCGGGTTACCTTGAAACCCGATGGCAAAAGCAGATTAGAAAAGTAAGGCCTTAAAATCTTAGGGTCTGCAAAGACAAAATCTGCAACCTTCTTCGTAGCAAACGAAATTTCTAGCCGGTCTTTCTTTAACACCACACTAAAACCCATAGGACCTTGACCTGCAACCTCTTGAAAAAGAAATACAAAACCTCCAAAAACAATCATCATTACAACACTAAGCAAACTAGACTTTTTCATTTGACACACCTTTTGATTGCAAAAACTTATGTTCCCAAAACCCTACTTATCTTGGTTGTTTATAAATCCGGGGCCACCTGCGCCCACAAAACCATTGCTCGCGCCCTTTGAATCACCAACCCAGAAAGAATAAAGCGAACCTTTCGTCAAATAAAAGCGCAAGCGCACTGGCTTTCCAGCCAAGCTAGATAAATTTTTTCCACCACGCCAACGAACCATCATCTTCGCACTATCCCCCACCAAGGGCAGACATTTATCTCTGCTAAACTCTTCAATTACTTTTCCCTGCTCATCCATTACTTCAACCTGAAGCCCACCCCTTTGCGATTCAAGGTTCACAAAAAGATTCGCTCCTGAAAACTTCAACAGCTTGGTGGTAAGCGAACCCTGAACATCGCCAGCATCCATCGAGGCAAAGCCATCCCTTCGCATGGTTGCAAGCCCCGTTGCACCCGAATCTGCAGGCTGCATCGTGCGCCCGGAACAATAAAAATAAAGCTTATCCCCAACCACCAGACAACCCCCACCCACCGACTGCACATTACCCGCATTCCATGCCTTCGAATCTTCACTTACACCAAGAAAGCGATTGCGATTGCTGCGATCCCAATGAAAACCATCCCTGCTAAAGCCCACCAGCACTTCGTTTCGTTTATGAATCCCCAACGCATGGCAAGTTTCATTATCGGGCCCCTGCCAGATAGTGAACAATCCCACCAGCAAGCTTTCATAAGGAAACACATCTAAGTTATAAAGCTGGGGTTCAATATGTTTGAATCGGGGATCAGGATTGCGGGGATCGAGTTTATCTGCAGCAACCCAAGGTTGCAGATCGCCCGGAATATACTCACCCTTGGCTACCAAATCGGTGTGCTGCGTCCACCCAAGGACATCCCGTGCATTATTTGCCTCGCGATAACAACGAAGCCGATGCACCCCTTCCTGCCCAACATGATCATGCCCACGAATGCTTGCAACCCACAAACTGCGAAACGGATTGTAAAAGATTGTGGAACGATCCCACGAAGGCCCCGAAACTTTCACCTCATCAGACCATTTCTTACCATCTGCAGAAACCCTTAACGCAATATGGTAGGGCGACTTTTTCGTGCGGGCTTCAAACAACTTGAACCGTTCTTTTTCATCATCCGCCTGATGATCAAGCACCACGGTCGCAGCATCACGGTTTGACTTCAGCACCACATTACTTGTAGGCTCCAAATCAAGTTCCGGACGCTTCCATTCCACCCCATCTTTAGATAATGCTAAGCAGGTTCTACCGGTTGCAGATCGATACCACATCATGAACATCTTCTGCTTGGAATCAAACCAGACTCCATCGCTAAAAGGCGCCGCAAATGCTGCAGTTTTACTTTTCTCCCATGCCATCTCTGGTTTTAATACAGGCGACCGTTCATGATACTTAGGCTGATGGAACCGCCTCTTTAAATCCGTAGATTCAATCAAAAAATCATCAATGAACAACTGCCTGCCCAGATCGATGGGAATAACTCGAGAGCCGTTTTTCAAGTAAGGCACCGCCATCGGTTCTAAAGATTTCATCTCTTTTGCAGTACGCAGCGGGGGCCAGGGCGAAGATAGCTCGATGCCATTGTAAAGCACCTCTTTCTTCACGACCCCAGACTGTGTAAAACCTTGCGTGCCGAATACAGCTATTCCAATCAACACCAAAAATACAATTCTCATGCTATCTCTCTTGAGCCTAAGGAACCGATTATTTATCCAGGACTTTTTTATGCTTCAGCCAGTAGGCGAAGAAATCGTAAAGCACCTCATTTGATTCAACTGTGGGCGAATGACCGGGCCGGTTCGACATGAACACCCTGCCCTCGTAACCCAGGAATTTGTTTACCGCAATCAAATGATTGAGCGCCTGCCAACGCAATGGGCCATCTTCCGCACCCCCCGAAACTAACACGGGTCTGGGCGCAAGCAATGCATGCAGTTCATGCAAATCATGCCCCGTTTCAATTAAGGTTTTGTACGGGCCAGTGCGTGGGTTATCCGGTTTAATAATCCCGGGCTTACGACTGACACCTTTTTCATAACCAAGGTACCAAGGCTCCCAGTAATTCACATTGGCTCTTTTTTCATCAAACACAATCCCAGGATCGGACCAAGCAGTTGCTGCAAATTTTTCGTACAAACAAGATCCAAATAACGCCCACTTACCACCATAGCTATGGCCCGTCAAACCGATCAATCTTGCATCAACCTCGGGAAGGGATGCAAGCACCTGATAACCGTTCGCTGCAACATAACCGTGGTAGGTCAGGGGTTGAAGTTTGACATCATCGCGGGAGGGATAATAGCTGTTGGGGTCGCTGCCCAAA
The DNA here is from genome assembly GCA_945897965.1 of Candidatus Kuenenia stuttgartensis. Classification (GTDB taxonomy): domain Bacteria; phylum Planctomycetota; class Planctomycetia; order Gemmatales; family Gemmataceae; genus UBA969. The sequence goes on from CAMDHK010000077.1 coordinate 13,091, forward strand.
GAAAGAGTGACAAAGCCCCGTTTTGCTAGCTGCCAGGCGAAGTCTCGCATCTCACCTTTTCTTCCTATTCCAGAAAGTGATTCATAAAAGACCACAACAACAGCAGGGAAAGGCCCCTTTCCTTCGGGGATGAGTAGGTAGGCATCCTCGGTTTTTTTCCCGGGTGCGACCTCGATGCGAATATGATGCTGCGCCACTTTTTCACGCATCTCTTTTTCAAGATACTCTATTTTCGGTTGCTCAAGAATTGCAGGCCAATTCCCCAGCGCATCGTTCCAACTCTTTTTGATTTCTTGCCTGCGCTTTTCCCAATCCTCCTTTGTCTTGACCCCTTCTAACATGGATTTATACTTCCCCATATCGCCTGCGTATTCCTTACCTGGCTGAGCGAAGGGCTGCAACCTTTGCAATAGCTTCTCGCTTTCCTGAGCATGTAAAAATGAACCACCCAAAATGCACACACCAAAACAAACAACTGCAAAAGTTTTCATGATTGTTTCCTAATAGGCCAACAGGAATGAAACCTTAGACTATCACAAGATATCTTTGAGTTACAGAATTTAGTTTTTGTGAGCTTATCAGTAAAAAAGAAAGGAGTATTTTCCTATAAATTCAAGATGCCAACACACTGTGGCATTGTTGAACTTCGCTTTTGGACTCAAAACCTAACTTTTAAGGCTAGTTTAAATCTGCTTGGCAACACTCAGCAGTAGGGACCTTTTCAAATTGAGTTGGAACCCGGAGAAACCGAAATAGAAGCGCCGGTTATGTGTGGCACTTTGTCAGGCTCTATCTTGCGCGGGGGATAAGATACGAACTTTAAACCGCTCTTTTTCTCTTGCTCTTTGATGTCTTGAAATATTGCATCAAGGTCATAATTGAACATCGCAGCATGGGCGTCCCGAATGCGTCGAACCTCATCTACAATTGGATCGATCATGGCTTTGCCTCCAAAAGTTCTTCGGGTGTACAGATGATCGGAGCCCTAAGACCCCTCCCCATACAAACACTCTCAATCATGGGTCGCATGGTGGCATTCGCCAAATGCCTGCAGTTCCAGGTCAACAAAAAAGGAATTCCGTTAATTGCAGCTACAGCTATATGCAACGCATCGTCCGCAGCTTTTGCAGGAAGCGCCCCCGCCTGAATCAATTCTTTCGCCAATTCCAGCGCCTCCCTCGAGGTTTCAAGTAAAACCATCACCTTTAATACTTCAAGCCGTTCTTGGGCGGCTTTTAAATCTCCCGCACCCGCCTCTTTCAGAACTAATTGGGAAATACAAAGTTCGTAGCTCGCACGGCGAGTATCCCACCATTCGTGCGTAACTTGCTGATGACCTGCAATCACCACATCGCGATTGGATCGTGCCGTGAGGTAACTCACAATGGTCGTTTCAATATAGACTCGGTCTGTCATGATTTCATTTTATCCCATTCGAGCAGCCTACCCCCATGGCCCTTAATTCAACGCACCACCCATATCGATTAATACCGAACCATGCATATTTTCTAATATTTGGCATTCCTACAATATAACGAAGTTCAAAGCCTATTGTAATAGTATACCGATAATGACAATTTAATTGCGCTTTTCGATGTATCGAGACAAGTAATGGATGGTGAGTCAATCATTTTTAAATCCTTTCCCATAGCTGTTAGAGATGTTTATTGGTTTGCCTTGATAAGTATATCCAACTTTTTTGAGCACGATCAAGCAATCGATCATAAAAAACTGAATACTACTCCAATGAAAGACGACCTTATTCAGAAAAAGGGGATGGGATGTTTCCTGAAAGCGAGCAAGTCTCTATTCTCTTTTCTAATGCGCAGTAAAAACATGTCTTCTAATAAACAAAAAGGTTATAATTCCGATCTATGATTTAATGAACTTCTACAAAGGGTGTTTTCATGAATACTGTTTTATCTTTGCTGATTGCCCTCTTGCTGGCAGGTCAGGAAACCAAAAGCACCAAGCCAAACATTCTTTTCTTCTTCGCAGATGACCAACGGGCAGACACCATCAACGCCCTTGGCAACAAGACCATTATCACGCCAAACATCGACAAATTAGTCAAGGAAGGCACCGCATTTGAACGAGCCTATATCATGGGCGGATCCCAGGGCGCGGTTTGTGTTCCCTCACGGGCAATGATGCTTTCGGGCAAATCATTATTTAGAATTTCAGAACAGTTAAAAGGCGCTACAACCTGGCCCATGGCTCTACGCGATGCAGGGTACGAAACCTTTGCAACCGGGAAATGGCACAACGGCCAGCCAGCCCTTGCAGCATCATTCCCCAAAGCCAAGAGCATTTATCTCGGAGGCATGAGCGGGCAGTTTAACACCCCTGTTTCCGATGTAGGCACCGAAGGAAAGATGATCAACCTTAAAAGCCCCAATGAACATTGCAGCGAAACCTTTGCCAACGAAGCCATCGACTTTCTGCAAAAGACTCCCAAAGATAAACCCTTCGCAGCCTACATCGCATTCAAATCCCCACACGACCCAAGGCAAGCACCCAAAAAATTCGTCGATATGTACAACCCAAAAGATATCCCCATTCCTGCAAACTATCTGCCCGAACATCCATTCAACAATGGCGAATTATTAATCCGTGATGAAAGGTTGGAGAAATGGCCCCGCAGCAAAAGTGCAATCCAACAACACCTTGCAGAATACTACGCCATCATCACCCACGAAGATGAACAAATTGGTAAAGTCATCAAAGCTCTTAAAGAAACAGGCAGGTTTGAAAACACCATCATTATCTTTTCCGCAGATAACGGCTTAGCCATCGGCAGCCATGGTTTGATGGGCAAACAGAATGTGTATGAACACTCGGTGAAAATACCTTTGGTGATTTCGGGCCC